>JAQGOD010000194.1 GCA_028293775.1 Gammaproteobacteria bacterium | reverse complement strand
GGAATACGTGCGCCGATCGGTGGCGTAGCATCCGCAAGCCTCGGCCTCGAGACCCTTTCGATCAAGCACCAGCAACTTGCCGCGCCTGTATTCAATCAAGTTTTTGCGTTGCAGATGGCCGGCCGCAGAGGTAATGCCCACCCTGCGCACGCCCAGCATGTACGCCAGGAACTCATGCGTCACATGGAAACTGTCGGAATGGGCGCGATCCTGCATCATCAGCAGCCATCGGGCGAGGCGCGTACCGATGAGGTGAAAGCGCAGGCACGCCGCCGAGGAACCGAGCTGCGCCATGAGCACATACAAATAGCGGTCGAGGCACCGGCGCAGCGCGGTATTGCTCGCCAATTCCCGTCGAAAGGCGGCACTGGGAACACGCCATGCCTTGCCAGGACCTTGCACTACGGCATGCAGCGGCGAGCGAAGCACGCCCAATACCAACTCCGCTCCTACCATGCCTTCGCGGCCAACCATGCCGACTTCCAGCACCGGTTTGCCGTCGATCGCCGTGACCAGGGAAATGATGCCGTTCACGGGAAAGTACGCATAACGCGGCTTCTCGCCGCTCACGCACAACATGTCGGATAAAACCAGATCAACAGGTTCGCAAAGGGCAAGCAATGCCCGGCTCCCTGCTTTCGGCAGTAATTCGATCAGGTGATTCTGAAATCCCGCCATGGGGCGAGTATCCACGCGATTCCGGGCTTCCACTGTCTGCCAGCGTACATAGCGGACGCGCTGCGGGTATTAGAGGGCGAGCTCCAGCGGCAAAAGTCGGTCGTATTCCCTCTTAACCACTGCGTAGCATTCGCAGGTGCGCTTTTCCAGTCCGCCGCGATCGAGCACAGTGATATGACCGCGGGCGTAGCGAATCAGGCCGTCTTGCTGCAGTTTCAGAGCCCCTTCAGTCACTCCTTCGCGGCGCACGCCCAGCATGTTCGCAATCAATTCCTGCGTCATGACCAGCTCGTTGTCCTCAAGCCTGTCCAAGCTCAAGAGCAGCCAGCGGCACAACTGCTGATCCAACGAGTGATGCCGGTTGCACACCGCTGTCTGCGCCATCTGGGTGATCAGCGCCTGGGTGTAGCGCAGCAGCAAGTGAAGCACGGGGCCGGTGCGGTTGAACTCATCCTTCATCATTTGCGCGCGCAGGCGAAAACCGCCGCCCGCGCTTTGCACGACGGCGCGGCTGGGCGTGGACTCTCCGCCCATGAACAGCGAGATTCCGACGATGCCCTCGTTGCCGACCACGGCGATTTCAGCCGATGCGCCGTTCTCCATGACGTACAGCAGTGAAATGATGGAATTCGTTGGAAAGTAGACGTGGCTTAAAGTCGCCCCAGGCTCGTAGAGCACTTGTCCGAGGGGCATGACAAACGGCTCCAGGTGAGGCTGCCAACGAAGCCACTCCGTCTCCGGCAACGCTGCCAGCAGACGGTTGCTTCGAGGGTCGCTGGGGCTGGCGATCATAGACCTCCTGATTACATTTCGCCGCGAACCGTCCTGTGGTTACGCTCAACGATGCCCCATTATACCCCTATCGCATCGCAGTATGTTCGCTATAGCACAAAGCGCTGTGCCCGCTTACTTTACGGACTTGCGAGCCCCAATGATCAGAACCATACCCGCCACGACCGCGATACCCCCGGCCCATGCGGGTATCACATGTTCCTGCGAAACTTTGGCTTCCACATCGCCGATTTTGAGCACGCTCTTTTCGCTCGAGTACGACGGCGACTTGATGAGCACGAACAATCCCCCCAAGATCAATACCGCACCTAGGATTTGCAGTGCACGCATGTCGAAACCTCGCTGCATGTGAGCCGAACCGTCAGTGTAGCCTTAAGAGGGCTCGCGCAACGCAGGATTGCCGTCGCCGCGCTGTCAAAAAAACAGCTGAATCCCCGCTACGGCGCGATGATCGATGGCAGGATCACTTGCACGGCGTGCAAGCGTCGCGGAGCCTGCAAACTTGCGGTCATAGACGTACCCGATATACGGGGCGAAGCGCCGCGTGAGTTCATACCTTAGGCGCAGCCCAAACTGCCCATCGGCAAGACCCGCCCCGAAATTTCGTGCGCGGTCGGGCTTGCCGTAGGCGTTCAATTCAATTTCGGGTTTAAGTATGAGACGTTGGTTAAGGTAGAGGTCATATTCTGTTTTGAGCCGCACCGCGGTGCGGCCCTCCTCCCCGACGTAACCCGTGAGTTCAACATCGAACCAATATGGCGTTAGGCCAAGCCCCCCTAACGCCGCCCACTCCCGGGCGAGGCCGCCGCTGAAGTCGTGCCGCATCCCGAGTTGCGCATCCCAAAACGGGAGAATCGCCCGCGCCCACAGTGCTTCGACTTTGGCGCCTTGTGTCTTGCCTCCGAGCGTCGCGCCCTCAGTCTTGATCCAGAGTTTATCGAAATCCCCGCCCAGCCACGCTTGAGCATCCCAGGCGCCGCCATTTGTTGTGCCGTACACGCCTTCCAAGTTCTCGATCCAGACGCGGTGCTGAACGCCGCCATCGTTCATGTCCGAGTCCATACCGGGCATCTTTGCAGGCGTGAACTGCTCAGTGGCGGCGGGGCGCTCCAGGGACGGATCGGACGCATGCGCGGACTTCGCTTCATCGGCCGCCGGCGGCGGTGTGGCAGCCAAGGCGCCGAGCACCGGGCAAATACTCAATAGAGCACTCCATACGTTTCTCTTCATGCGACCACCACTTCGCGGAACATCCCGGCTTCCATGTGGTAGAGCAGATGACAGTGATATGCCCACTGCCCGGGATTATCTGCCGTGACCAAGTAACTCAATTGCTTACCCGGTTGTACGATGAACGTGTGTTTGCGTACCAGCACCTCGCCATTGGCGGCTTCGAGCTCGCCGAACATGCCGTGCAGATGAATCGGATGCGCCATCATCGTGTCGTTCGAGAGCACGATGCGCAGCCGTTCGCCATGATCGAAATGCAGCGGTTGGCTTTGAGAGAATTTTTTCCCATCAAATCCCCAAATGAAGCGCTGCATGTTGCCGGTGAGGCGCAAGTGTATTTCGCGCGCGGCGGCGCGCGGGTCTTTCGAGCCACCAGTGGTATGCAGATCCGCATACGTCAGCTCGCGCCGCCCGTTATCGCGTAAACGTGGGCCAGGATCATCGAGAGCGCGCGAGGGGTCGCTCACGCGCATATCGACGGACGGATCTTTGCTCTTCATGTCCTTCATCGACATGCCTTGCATACCTCCCATATCCATTCCAGGCATCGCTTGCATGCTTTGCGCGGCCACGTGTCCGGCAGTTCCCATCTCTTCCATGCCCATATCGGTCATGGTTAGCCAGGTCTTAGGGTCCAGCGGCGGGACTTGCGCTTCCAGACCCGGCCGGGGGCTTAAGGTTGCGCGTGCGTACCCGGATCGATCCATCGACTGCGCAAAAATGGTGTATGCGCGATCATCCTCGAGTTCCACGATTACATCGTAGGTTTCAGCCGCTCCCAAGCGGATCTCCTCGACCGTCACCGGGTCTACCGCCTGGCCGTCGGCGCTGATCACCGTCATCTTGAGCCCAGGTATGCGCACATCGAAAAAGGTCGAAGACGAGCCATTGATGAGGCGCAAGCGCACTCGCTCGCCCGCTTTGGCGATTGCAGTCCAATTCGCAGCAGGCGATGCCCCATTGATGAGATAGGTATAGGTCGAACCGGACACATCGCCCAAGTCGGTCGGATTCATGCGCATCTGGTTCCATATGCGCCGCTTGGAGAGCGCGCCTCTTACGCCCATCGAAGATACGTCTCGTGCGAAATCTTGGGCCGTGGGCATTTGAAAGTTATAAAAATCGCTCATCTGCTTCAGCGTCGTGAAGACGTGCTCGGGATTTTCGTCAGTCCAGTCGCTCAACAGAATGACGTGGTCGCGATCCGCACGGATCGATTCGCCCGCCGCCGGCTCGATCACGATCGCGCCGTAAAGGCCGGTCTGTTCCTGAAAGCGGGTGTGGCTGTGATACCAATACGTGCCGTTTTGGAGCACCGGGAACCGGTACGTAAAAGTCTCGTCGGCAGGAATGCCGGGGAAACTGATGCCGGGAACGCCATCCATGCGGAAGGGCAAAATGATGCCGTGCCAATGGATGGAACTCGAGGTGGCGAGCTTGTTGTGCACGCGTAAAGTCACGGTGCTGCCTTCGCGCCAGCGTAAGGTCGGCGCCGGGACGCTGCCGTTTATGGAGGTCGTAGGGCGTAATCGGCCGTTAAAATTCATCGGCGTATCGCCAATGGTCAAATCAAACTCGGTGCCGCTTAGGGTTTGAGGCGCCCTCGGCACGGGCATCTCTTGCGCTCGGCTCGAACGCGAAAAGAGAGATAAACCAGAGGCCGCGGCGATGCTGCTCGCGGCCAATCCTTGGACCAACCGGCGTCGAGGGATGTCGGGAGTACACCCTCGCAAAGTTGAAAATTTCATGCGAACTCCAATAGCGGTATGGCTCGTGCACCGAAGTGCGCGATCAACAAACAGACCACGCTGCAAAGCGTCTAGCGTGTTACGCGGGTGGAGGTCTTAAAGGCGGGTCGAAAGCGAGGGTCGAAATGCCCGGAAGCGCGGTTGGCAGAGTCACCGGCATCGGCGAGTAGCTGAGTGCAAGCAATGGCACTATTACGGCCGCGAGTTGGGCATTGCATCCATGCGAACTCGAGCAACCCTGGCCTTCGGTGTGCGGCTGGCAGTGCTGACAATCGGTCATGCCAGGTGAGCCGCACTGCGGCGAAAAACCCGCGCCCCCCTGAATCGCTAAGAACGCCCAAGCGACTACCCACCACAGCGCCTGCAAGCGCCGAGGCCGAGGGGTACTCGATTGTCGAAATGTCGTCATAGGCTCAAAGCTTGCTCACCGACGCGGAAACTTCAATGGCGCTGCGAGTCCGCCGCGGGAATCGCAGTTGGTCTTGGCAAAAGATGAACACGCAGTTGCCGATGATACTCAACGCGAACAATGCCAATGATACCGGAACGACCTCGAGCACCTTGTGCAATCCCAGCCATGTGGCCGGCGATTCCCACCACTGCAAGAAATTGGCGATCCTGCCGCTGTCGCCATCTTTCACACAGCAATGCGTGAGAACGATTCGAATCCCGTCTCCCATGCCGATACGCGTCCATTCGCCATCGCGAAACCATTTGTAGATCTGCGTGCCGATGACGTAGAGAAATACGGCAAGACATCCATAGCCGATGAAGGCGCCGATTCCGCCCGCGACCTTGAGCAGCACCGATCGGGCTTTCATGACGGTCCGCCCGTCGAGGGGCATCCTTTGACTTCAAGTCGAACGATACGGCCGGACTCGCCTTGCAGGTCAGAGGGGTTCAGCAAGCCGTCCGTGGGCTTCAAATCGATGTCGATCCAATACACATTGCCGCTGCGCTTGCGGTCCGCGATGGCGGGATTGAAACCCACCGCTTGCGCCTGAGCGACCCGGGCTTGCGCTCGTTTCGGTTCGCTATAAAGACCCAGAGAGATCACCGACCCTTCGGTGGGGCCGGGCATTTCCAGTGCATCGTCGATTCCACCGGCCTTGAGCTTGGCCAGCGTCTGTTCGACCACGGGCCGCGCCGCAGGGAGCGGCAGGTAAACCCACACTCCCGCCCAAACCTCGCCCTCCGCAACGCGCTGTCGCGGGTCATAGCCGCCGCCGCGCAACGTGGAGGCGGCGTGTGCCGTCTCCGAAACATCGCGAAATGGCCCGACGCTGATGCAGCGCTTCACATTGCTCAGCAGCCCGGGGGCATTGGCACCGGCTTTCGGCTGATCCTCGGTCACGGGAACTCCAGGAACTGACGCTGCACCCCCCGCGGTGCCCGTGACGGGAGCGGCGGGAGTACTGCCCGCCTCGGACGCGAGCTTGAGCGTACCGGGCGTCGGGGCTGCGGCGCTTTGGGGCGGCCTGGCAATGTCTCGCGCCCATAAGAAATAGCACACGTTGGCAAGCACCAAGCTCACGACCAGGGTCTTCCACATCGTCAAGCGTCCGCCCTCAGCCATGTGCCAACCGCAAACTAGCTTCGCCAGAAACAAATCGTTGCATTCCATCCCCGGTTTCGAGCAGCAGGGCTCCATCTGAATCAACGCCCCGGGCAATCCCTGCAATCGTCGTCCCGCCGACCACCACCTGTGCTTGGCGGTCTTTCAAACCGTCCAGGGCGATCCACGCATCCCGAAATGCAGGGAATCCAAAGCGCTCGTACTGCAGCAGCATACTCAAAAGTTCGTCCAAGATGGCCCCGGCCAGCAAATTGCGCGACGGCCGCCCCTGGCAGGCATCGGTCACCGCCGCCACCGCCACCCCGCTCGTCTCGATCTGGTGCCGGAGCTCTTCAGGCAGCCGCACATTGAGTCCAACGCCGATCACCACATGGGCCGGACCGCCGGCCTCGGCCCGCAATTCGATCAGGACACCCCCGAGCTTGCGGTCACGGTACCAAATATCGTTTGGCCACTTAAGCGAAGTCCCCTCCGCGCCCGCACGCGCGAGCGCGCGGGACACCGCGACGCCGACGCCCAAGCTCAAGGCGGGCAAGGTACGCACCACGTCGCTGCACGTCCAGCCCAGCGACATGGCGATGCCGCTCCCAAAAGGCGCAATCCAACGCCGTCCCAGGCGGCCGCGGCCGGCATGCTGCAACTCGGTCAGACAGACATCGGCGGTGCCTGATGGCGGCGGTTTCGCAGCCAGCAGGCGCGTGTTGGTGGAATCGACGTCGAACAACAATTCCAGCGCGTGCAAGTGGGATTGGCATTCGGGCGAAAGCTCGGCACGGATGCGCTGCGCATCCAACAATTCAACCGGCCCTTGAAGCCGGTAGCCGCGGCGTGGCAACGCCTGAACTGCGATCCCGAGCACACGTAGCCGCTGTACTCCCTTCCACACAGCCGCCCGCGTTTGACGCAGCTCGGCAGCCAGCCATTCTCCGGAATGCATCTCGCCGTCCGCCAGCAGCAATAGCAGCCGCGGAAGTTTTATGCCGCTCGAGATCGAAACAACCATAGCCGCCGTGCACGATTCTCTTTGCCGGCACGCAGGCGGGCGATGTTGCTGCGATGAGTGAAGATCACAAACAGGGCAACCGTCGCACAGAACGTGCAGAGTGGGACATCATCGGGTTCCGTCACCAGCACCACTACAGCCAGCGTCGCGGTCGACAGCATGGTGGCAAGGCTCACGAAGCCGGACAGTGACACGACGATGATCCAACTCACGAGCAAGGGCAGGAGCAAGCGCAAGTCCATCGCTGCCACCACCCCCACCACGGTGGCGGCTCCCTTTCCGCCGCGAAA
Organism: Gammaproteobacteria bacterium; assembly: GCA_028293775.1. The sequence continues at coordinate 1,372 of JAQGOD010000194.1, read as the reverse complement.
ATCGAACCACACCGGATACACGTGTCCCACGATCACGGCAAAACCGCAGGCCACCGTGAGCCATTCTCGCGATAGCGCAGGATCGATGCCGATCCCGGGCAAGAACACCTCCGGCAGCCACCACACCGCAACGACACCCTTTGCGATGTCGATGATGAGCACGAGCAATCCGAACAGCTTGCCTTGGGTGCGCAGGGCATTGGTGGCTCCCGCGTTGCCGCTGCCCATGCTGCGAATATCCACGCCGCGCAGCTTTCCGAGAATCAAGCTGCCGAGCAGAGTCCCGAGCAAGTAAGCAAAAACCAATTTGACGCCGAGTTCCAGCATGCGGCGATTATGGCCTAACTCAAGCCCAGGGGCGCGCGCGCCGCCGTATCCCGTTTCGGCAAATGAATTTCCGCCAGCATGCAGCGCACCCCGCCCCCGCCCACGCGCTCGATTGTGGGTATCGATACGGGGAGCAGGTCTGCGTGCGCCTCCAGAATGTCCCGCTGCGCCAAGTTCAAGCTGGCCATGGCGGTTGTCGACAGTGCAAGGAGCTTGGAACTAGGGGAGGCAAGTTCCAGCACATTGGCCGCAAAGTGCGTCATTTGTTGCTGGGTTATATCCACGATCTCATGGTTCGTTGCGCGCAGCTGCGAAAACACCGCTGCGCGGTGGGCGGCATTGGCGAAGGACTCCCCGCAAATCACCGCAAACCCGGTGCCGATCGCCATCATCACATTCGTGTGATAGATGGAGCGTCCCTTGCCGTCCACGGCATCGAAAGTCATCAGTTCATAGTCGAGCAGCTGCGCGAATTCGCCCAGCACATCCAGATCCGTACGCGGCGACGAGCAGGCGTAAGCAACCCGATGCACCCGGTCGAGCACGACGCTGCCGGTGCCTTCCAGAAACTTCGCGTCGGCTTCGCGATGGCTCAAATCGACGGTGCGAGACACCCGAAACCCGCCTGTGCGCACCACGTGCTCGAGAATTTCCTCGCGCCGTTCAGAGCGTCGGTTGGGCGCCAGCATCGGATAGAGCGCCACGGTGCCGTCGTGATGGAAGCTCACCCAATTGTTGGGAAATATCGCATCCGGCTTTGCCGGTTCCTCGCTATCGGGGGCGACCAGCACCTCCACGCCAGCGCGTATCAACGCATCAGCCAGTGCATCGAATTCTTGTAGGACGGCGCCGTGTTGCTCCGCTGGAGCGCCACGCTCTGGGGTGCGCTGGAAAGCATTGGTGTCGGCTGTTTGCGGGTTGCAGCCGAATCGGGCCGGCCGCACCATGAGCACGGACCGGGCGCTTTGCGTTTCCGGATGAGGATGATCTGCGACCGACATAGGGCAAGCACTATACTAGCTGCTTTTTGGGGTAAGCCTTGCCG
>JAQGOD010000187.1 GCA_028293775.1 Gammaproteobacteria bacterium | reverse complement strand
ATCCGGTTTTGACGAGTTTCTACGGTTCGGTCATAGCCCCAGCGCCGGATGACGCGCGCCCGGCGGCGCTCTCAGACGTCAGTGACTTCGCGGAGTCTTGGCGCCAGTCTGGAGCGGCAGCTTGGTGGAGGAATCGTCAGATCTGCGCAGAGGACCTCGTCCATCCTTAGGATTGGTGATTCCGTCCTCCTTGAGGTTTTTATTCGGCTTTACACTGGATGGACCGCTTTCTTTGTGAGACATGATAGCTCCCCCCGTTTTGCCTAAAGAATAAGACCGTTGCGCAACGCGTATGCAGTCATGTCGGCATTGCTGGTGAAACTCATTTTTTCCAAGATTCGCGATCGATAAGTGCTCACCGTTTTGACGCTCAAGCTCAGTTCTTCGGCGATGTCGCCCACGCCGGCTCCCGCCGCCAGCTTTCCAAATATCTGAAACTCTCTCACCGATAGTCTCTCGTGCAGGGGTTGCTGCTGGTCGTGCGAGCCCTCAAGGTCCGCTGCCATGGATTCGGCCAGGGCGGCGCTCACGTAGCGGCGCCCAATCAACACCGTGCGCACGGCTTTCAATAGTTCCTCCGGCGATCCGCCCTTCGACAGATAGCCGCTGGCGCCGGCTCTGAGCACATTGCGGGCATATTGAGCCTCGGGCAATCCGCTCATGATCAGCACCCGCAATTTAGGATATCCGCTTGTGACATGCCTGAGTATGTCCAGCCCACTGCGGTCTGGCATATGAATATCCATCAGCAATAAATCCCACTCGTTGCGTCGCAATTGATCCAGCGTTTCGTTGCCGCTGGCAGTTTCACCGATGGCAGTAATGCCGGCCTCCGCCTCCAAAAACTGTTTGTACCCGGCCCTGACGACGGCGTGATCATCGGCAATGAGTACTCGCGACATGATTAGAATTTCCTTGTTGTTGCGGGGGATCCCCCTTGGCGCTTTATGCACCTGGCAGTTATCGTGCGGCAAGAGGGAACCGCTCAACTGACCGTCGGGAATTTCCTACATGCCGCCGGCGCGCCCTCCCGCCCAGCGTTGGGTCTAGCGCGACAGCGCGTGACATACTAGCGCCATGCTGAAGTGTAGTTTCATGGTAGAACGCTGAACTCAAGTGTCCGACACCAAAACCAACAGCGGCAACCCGGCCGCGGACGTGAAAGTCGCCCACTTGGGCTTCCTGCGCCAGTTGGGACTGGTAAGCCGCGCGATTGCAAGCTCGCCGGTCGGCAAGACCTTGTTGATTTTGATGGCGACGATCCTGGTCGTCATCATTGTCACCGCCTATGGGCAAATTCGCCTCAACCGCTGGAATAAGCCGTTCTTCGACGCACTGTCGCGGCGAGATTTGCGTGATTTCATATACGAGCTGGGCGTTTTTTTTGTCATCGCGGGATTCCTTCTTGCCCTGAATGTGACGCAGCGGTGGCTTGCCGAAACATTGCAGGTAAAACTGCGCGAGGGCTTGGTTCGAAGTCTGCTCAAGGATTGGCTATTTCCACGACGCGCTTTCTGGCTGGCCAATTCAGGCACCATGGGCGTCAATCCTGATCAACGCATGACCGAGGACGCCCGCAAGCTTTGCGAACTGTCGGCCGATCTTGGAATGGGACTGGTGCAGGCCTCGATCTTATTTGGGACGTTTGCCGGCGTGCTTTGGGGTCTTTCGAGCGATTTTGCGCTGCGTATTGCGGGCCGCGATTACGCCATTCCGGGTTTCATGGTGTATGCGGCCATTGTCTATGCGAGCGCGGGTTCGCTGTTGAGCTATTGGGTTGGAGGAAACCTGATTAACCGCAACGCGGAGCGCTATGCGCGGGAGGCCAACCTGCGATTCTCTCTGGTGCGCGTCAACGAGCATGTCGATGACATTTCACTGGCCGAGGGCGAGACGGACGAACGGCACCGGATCGAGGGCCATCTCGCCGACGTACTTCGCGCAACGAAGCGCATCGTCTGGGGGCACACGAATCTCACCTGGGTTACGGCGGGTTTCGGGTGGATCACCATCGTTGCACCGACGCTGGTTGCGGCGCCGCTGTATTTCACCGGCAAAGTTTCATTTGGCGGCCTCATGATGGCCGCAGGCGCCTTTACGCAGGCTCAGTCCTCGCTACGCTGGTTTATCGACAACTTCAGCGTCATTGCCGACTGGCGAGCGACCTTGCTGCGTGTGGCCAGTTTCCGTCATGCCGTCATCACCACTCACGAACCTCGCGGATTCGAAAGCCGAATCGTCTATGCGCAGGGTGAACCCGGCGCAATCAAATTGGAAAATCTGGAAAGCGTGTCCTCCGCCCACGCAGACAGGCTCAGGGAATCGGAAGTGGTGGTGGAGGCGGGCGCGCGCGTTCTGATCTTGGGCGCGCCGGGAACGGGCAAGACGCAGCTTTTCCGCGCCATCGCAGGTCTTTGGCCATGGGGAGCGGGCCATATCACCCGTCCGCGCGGCGAGCAGATTTTCTACCTGCCGCGCGGCACGCCGTATTTGCCGCGTGGGAGCTTAAGGGAGGTCCTCGCTTATCCATTGAAGGCGGACAGCTATGACGCCGGCGCCTTTACGCGCGCACTATTTCGTCTCGGACTCGAACGCCTTGCGCCGCTGCTCGATGTGACTCGACGTTGGGATCGGGAATTGAGCCAGGACGAGCAACTGTGCCTGGTGTTCGCACGCATGTTGATCCAAATGCCGCAGTGGGTACTCATTGATGGCACATTGGGTTCGCTCGATGATGATGTCCTCGCGCTGGTCATCGATGTATTCACCAATGAGCTGGAGCGGACCGCGATCATCCACATCGGCGGTCCTGGAGAAGCGCACGCGCTTTTTTCCAAGACCTTGCATCTCATCAAAGCGCCCAGAGCGGCGGCCCTATGAACAGCACCCCCATTTACTGGGCAGCGGGGAGCCTGCTGCAGGGCGCAAAGAGCCTTCTTTTGTTCTTGGTGCTCACGACACCGGTATGGGCTGCAACGGAATTCGAT
>JAQGOD010000154.1 GCA_028293775.1 Gammaproteobacteria bacterium | reverse complement strand
TCAATTGCATGTAAAAGTGGATATTGTGAAGACTCAGGAGCTGCCAGCCCGTGCTTTCGTGGACTCGTTGCAGGTGGAACAGATACGCAATCGAATAGGTTTTACAGGTATAACAGCTACAGGCCGGATCGATTGGGCCTTCCATGCCGCGATAGGCTGCCCGTCTCAGATCCCGCCTTCCCATACTGGTGAAGGCCACTCCCTGCCTGGCGAGTGAAGTCGGCAGAATGCAATCGAACATGTCCACGCCGCGATGCACGGCTTCGAGCAGATCGCGAGTCGTGCCCACGCCCATGAGGTATCGCGGTCTATCCCGCGGCAATACTTCAGTCACCGTGGCCGTGCAATCTTCGCGCTGTGCGTTGCTCTCCCCGACGGCAAGGCCGCCGATGGCGTAGCCATCGAAAGGCATTTGCGTAATGGCGTGGGCGCTCTCGATGCGAAGATCGGTATAGCTCGCCCCCTGCACGATGCCGAACAGTGCTTGCGCGGAGTCGCCTCGCGCGGCGAGGCTGCGCCGCGCCCAGCGATGCGTCACTTGCATTGCGCCGCGGGCGACACTGTGCTCCACCGTCGACGGCACGCATTGATCGAGCGCCATCATGATGTCGGCGCCGATGATTTTCTGAGCCTCGATGCTTCGCTCCGGGCTCAAGCGCACCAGCGTATTGTCGACATAGCTGGTGAATTCCGCGAATTCTTCGCTCAATGTACGGCTTCCCGGCAGCGAAAATATCTGGTAACCGCCCGAATCGGTGAGCACCGAGCGCGGCCAATTCATGAAGCCATGGATGCCGCCGAATTTTTCGAGAATCTCCATCCCCGGCCTCAATAGCAGATGATAGGTATTGGCCAGCAACACTTGGGCACCGCATTCCAACAGGTCTTCGCGACGTTGCGAGCGCACGGCGGCGTGCGTCCCCACCGGCATGAAGGTGGGAGTCAGCACTTCATTGTGGCGGGTGGTGAAGCGAGCGGCGCGTGCGCTCGAGCCGGTGGCCGTGGCTTCGAGCGTGAAATGCAGCCGCCCGGCGGCGGCATGCGTCATTTTAGGGCGAGCTGTGCGGAGGCGACGACACTTTTGACATGCTCGAACTCAGGCCGGCTGGATTGCGCACCGTATCCCGTGATTTTCAGCAATGTCGCATAGTAGCTTTGAGCCTGCGCCTTGTCGCCCGCTGCTTCCGCGGCCATGCCCGCACCGAGCAGTCCGTTGAAACGGTTGGGACTCAAGGTCAGCGCTTTTTTATACTCTGCCAAGGCTTGTTGGGGTTGTTTGAGTTCGAGCAGCATGTCCGCCAGCATCTCACGCGCGGGTATATCGACTTCCCCTTGGCCCACCTTGTCCTGCAGATCCGCGCTTTCCTGCATGCGCTTCAGCGCATCGGCCGATTTACCCTCCGCGAAAGCAATCCACGCCAACATTTCGCCGCGCTGGATCTGCGTGGCGGTTGATTGCGCGAGGTAGGCATTCTTGCCCTGCTTGATCTTTTCAATCGCCAAGTCGTACTCGCGCAAGTTCGCCTGCGCTTGTGGCGCTTGCTGCAGATGTCCCGCAGCAATCGTTCGCGCCCAATAGGTCAAGGTCTGGGTCTGCGGCGGGGCGTTTGCAACGGCCGGAAGAGCCGCGGCGGCGTTCCAGTCACGCATCTCCAAGTCGAAAATGACCGGCAATTTCGTGCGGTAGTACGGAAACATGCCGACCATGTAGTGCTCGCCCCTGTCCGGCATGGTTTCGAAGCGGCCCATGGCAGCGGCCGAATCGGCGAGTATTGCTTTGGCTCGCGCTTCCTGACCGCTTTGCAGGTAGGCATAAAGCAGAAAGTCATCCGAGTGAAACTGGTCCATCGCACCGCCCTGCTTTCTCTCCTCGGCCGCGTGAGAGGCGGCCACGGAGCCAACATTGGCGTCGATGTCGGCCTGCCACAGCCCTAGGCGAGAGAATATGTGGCCCGGCATGTGCACGGCATGGGGTGCGGACGCGGCGATCTCGCCATAGTGCCGGGCAGCGGCCAGGCCGTCCTGCGCCAGCGCCGGCGTATCACAGGCATGAATGATGTAGTGCACAACTCCAGGATGATCCGGGTATTTCGCGAATAACGGATCGAGCACAGCCAGCGCCTGATTGTTAAGCGTCAGGGTTTCATCAGTGGGAGCCTGCGCCGCGAGCAGCGACAGGGCGTAGAAGGCGCCCGCATCCGTGTCGTTGGGAAAGTCGCGGTAAAGCATGTTCATGGCGCGGGCATAGGCCTCAATGCGGGACTGATAGTCGCGCTTATCGGGTTTATAGAAACCGCGCAGCGCCGTCACGTACTCGCGTTCTCGCGCCGATTTGGCCGGATGCGCCTGCGCCGCCTGCATCTCCCGCCAGCCGCGCGCGGTGGTTGCCTCGTCGGGCCTGTCCCAAATCTGATGGAACAAGCTCATGGCCACGCCCCAGTGCGCCATGGCACAGCTTGGATCGGCTTTAGCGATTTCCTCGAATTGACGTTGTGCTTCCTGATACCAAAAATCGTGCAGCAACGCCACGCCGCGGCTGAAGGACACCTGTTGCGCAGGCGCACAGGAAACTTCGAAGGACACCGTGCCGAGACGTTCAGCGGGCTGCCCGGCGGCGTATGCTGCCGAGTGCAGAGCCATGACACCCGCGATCAACAGGGTTAGTGTTTTCATGCCGCGGATTGTATTCCCCGGTGGTCATGCCGCCAACCGCTGTGCGTAGGAATGCACCTGCCGTAGGCGTGACATTAGGCTCGAGCCGGGTGATCATTGAACAAGTGCGTCATCAACCTATGGGCATTCGAAGCCTACACTCTGCGACCCTTCGCTATGCGATTGGTCTGCGCTCGGTCGCGTCTGCTGTGATTGCAGGCATCCTCGCGATGGTGCTGCCTTGCCTGTCGGCGTTGGCCGCCGACACTGCCTCTTATGGCCCGGAATTGCAGGGATTTAACTACCCTTTTCCCGTCGAGCAATTCGACTTTGCCTCGCAACGGCAAACCTTGCGCATGGCTTACATGGACGTAAAGCCGAAGAACCCCAACGGCC
>JAQGOD010000147.1 GCA_028293775.1 Gammaproteobacteria bacterium | reverse complement strand
GCACCGGCTCCTACGGCGCACCGTGGGGCTTTGTGGTGGCGGCCAAACTGACCCTGGCCACGCCGATTCCGATCAACGATCTCGCCTGCTACGGCGCAACCTATGCCACGGGCAGCAACTGCTCCCCCATCTCGGTAACGCCCAAGAACTTTTTTGGCTACCGGGCGCTTGATCTTCAGGTAACCAAGAACTTCGAAATCGCCAATTACGCTACGGTGTATGTGCGGCTTGATGGGTTGAATGTGTTCAACTATCAGAACTATTCGGACACGATTCTGAACTTCGGCACCAACGGCGTGTTCAACTCCAACCCGGTGACCTACAACTATCAGGGCAACATCAACGGCGTGCCGCGCACGCTCAAGTTAACGGTGGGGGCGAAGTTCTGATGGGAAGTGATGACTGACCGCCATATACGGAACATTGTCCTCATCGGCGGCGGCACCGCGGGCTGGATGGCCGCCGCCGCCTTGGCGAAGGTGCTGGGCCCCGGTCATGCGATTCGCTTGGTCGAGTCCGAGGAGATCGGCACGGTGGGCGTGGGTGAAGCCACGGTGCCCCACCTCAAGCTGTTCAATCAGATCCTGGAAATCGACGAAGTTGAATTCGTCAAGCAGACGCAAGGGACATTCAAACTCGGTATCGAGTTCGTCGACTGGGGCAGGCTGGGCGATCGCTACGTCCATGGCTTCGGCACCATTGGACACGACTACGGGCTGCTGCCGTTTCATCAATACTGGCTGAAATTATTCCGCGCCGGCAAGGCGGCCGACATCGGCGCTTATTCGTTGAACACCGTGGCTGGGCCCCGCGGCAAATTCATGACCTCGGCCTCGGATGCGCCGACGAACTCGCCGCTGTCCAACATTGCCTACGCGTATCACTTCGACGCGGGGCTGTACGCGAAATATCTGCGCCGCTATTCCGAGGCGCGGGGCGTCAAGCGAACGGAGGGCCGGGTGGTCGAGGTGCAGCTGCGCGCCGATGATGGCTTCATCGAGACCGTAATCCTGCAGGGCGGCGAGCAACTCCGGGCCGATTTGTTCATCGACTGTTCCGGCTTTCGGGGTCTGTTGATCGAGGATGCCCTGCACACGGGGTATGAGGACTGGACGCACTGGTTGCCGTGCGACCGCGCAATTGCGGTGCCATGCGAGAACGTCGGGGCGCCCACCCCGTTCACGCGCTCCACCGCGCGCGCCGCCGGTTGGCAGTGGCGCATTCCCTTGCAGCATCGCACCGGAAATGGCTATGTGTATTCGAGCGCGCACGTCAGCGATGAGGAGGCTGCGCGCACGCTCATGAGCCATCTGGACGGCCGGGCATTGGCCGAACCGCGCAAGCTCAAATTCACCACCGGCATGCGCAGAAAGTTTTGGAACAAGAACTGCGTGGCCTTGGGACTGGCCTCAGGGTTTTTGGAACCGCTGGAATCGACCAGCATTTATCTCATCCAGTCCGGCATCGCGAGACTGCTGAACCTCATGCCCGACCGCGACTTCAGTCCCGTCCTCATTGAGCGCTATAATTCGCAAGCAGCGTTCGAGATCGAACGCATCCGTGACTTTTTGATACTTCATTATTTCGCGACCGAGCGCCGCGATAGCCCTTTCTGGAGATATTGCAGCGGCATGAGCATTCCTGAACCCCTCGCAGACACGATCCGCCTGTTCAAAGACAGCGGACGATTCTTCCGCAATGCCGAGGAAATGTTTGCGATCACCAGCTGGGTCCAGGTTATGCTGGGCCAGCACATCGAACCGCAACACTATCATCCCGCTGTTGACCTGCTACCGGATCAAGAAATTGCCGGCATGGTCGATAGTGTCAAGAAGGTTATCGCAGCGTGCGTGGAGGCCATGCCGACGCACGCCCAGTTCATTGCCAGGCACTGCGCCGCGGCACCTTTGTAACAACAGGGTCTCATCTTTAGTCAATGATCACCTGGAGCGCTCATTTGAGGGCGCAAGAGTACCTTCAATAATGCACATTTCTCGCGCGGTCACACTCGGCTCGCTGTTGACGATCTTACTGATTACAGGCTGTACCGCCGCCCTTCCCTTCATCAAACCGACTCCGCGAGCCAAGCTATTGGAGGAGACGGATACCCCGAATCAGGCCGCTGAGTTCCTGGAGGACATCGAACACAAAACGTTTGATTTTTTTTGGGCAAATGCCAACCCTAAAAACGGCCTGGTGCCCGACCGCTATCCGACCCGTACCTTCGCCAGTCTGGCGGCGGTCGGATTTGCCCTCACGAGTTATCCGATCGGCGTGGAACGCGGCTACGTATCGCGTGCCGATGCCCGCGATCGAGTACTGAAGACGCTGCGCTTCTTCCGCGATGCGCCCCAAGGCGCTGCGGTCAAGGGTTTTTCCGGATACAAAGGCTTTTATTACCATTTCCTCGACATGGAAACCGGGGTACGGTTCAACGAACAATCCGAGCTGTCGATGATCGACACGTCGCTGTTCATCGCGGGCGTCTTGTTCTGCCAGAGCTATTTCGACAGCTCCGATCCTCAGGAAAAGGAATTGCGCAAGATCGCCGACTGGTTGTACCGCCGCATCGACTGGGCGTGGGCGTCGCGGGATGACGGCGTGGTCGCGCTGGGCTGGTCGCCGGAACTGGGATTTCACCCCAAGAATTGGCGCGGCTACAACGAGTCCTCCATCATGTACATCTTGGGGTTGGGCTCGCCCACCGCGCCCATGCCGGCTTCCTCGTGGCAGTCCTATACCTCGACTTTCGATTTTCATTGGGTCAATGAGGGCGAGTGGTATCTGTCTTTTCCGCCGCTCTTCGGGCATCAGTACTCTCACGTATGGATCGATTTTCGCGACATCCGCGATGCATATATGCGCAATAAGGGCATCGACTATTTCGACAACACTCGCCGCGCCATTTACGCACAGCGCAGCTACGTGATTGCCAACCCAATGAAGTGGGTGGGTTACTCCTCGCGCATGTGGGGTATTACGGCCAGCGACGGACCCACCGATGCCAAGCTTGAATACAACGGCGAAACACGGCTCTTTCACGCCTACGCAGCGCGCGGCGCAGGCGGCGCCCAAAACTACGATGACGGCACGCTTGCGCCCAACGCGGTGTTCGGCGCCCTGCCCTTCGCGCCGGAAATCGCCCTGCCGACGTTGCGACTGATGCAAGAGCAATACGGCAAGTACATCTATTCCACATTCGGTTTCGTCGATGCGTTTAATCCCAGCTTCAACTATGAGGACGTCAAGCTCAAGTACGGCCGCGTCATACAGGGCGTTGGCTGGGTGGACAACGATTACATTGGCATCGATCAGGGCCTGACCGTCACCATGATCGAAAATTTCCGCAGTGGACTCATCTGGCGCATCATGCGCCGCAATCCCTATGTCAGGCGCGGCCTCGAGCGGGCGGGCTTCCAAGGCGGCTGGCTGGACACCACGGGGTGATTCCGCGCCGCTGCGGTGCGTGGATCGCCGGCGCTGTTGCGCTGGGTGCCACCGCACTGCTGTCCGGCTGTACCACGGGCGACTCGCGCAACGTGCTGCACTTTTGGGCCATGGGACGCGAGGCGGAAGTCATTCTCGAGTTCATGCCCGAGTTCGAGCGTCTGCATCCCGGCATCAGGGTCGAGGTAGAGCAGTTACCCTGGACCGCGGCGCACGAAAAGCTGCTCACGGCGGTGGCCGGCAATTCAACCCCCGACTTATGCCAGTTGGGCAATAGTTGGATTGCGGAGCTATTGGCGCTCAAGGCGCTGGCACCCTTGGATGCGCGCCTCGAGCGCTCCAGCATCTCGCGCGAGGATTATTTTCAGGGTGCGTGGGACGCGAATGCCGTCGGCGACTCGGTCTACGGCATCCCTTGGTATGTGGACACCCGCCTGCTTTTCTATCGCACGGACCTGCTCGCCGCAGCCGGCTTCGAAGCGCCGCCGAAGAATTGGCCGGAGTGGTTGAGCATGCTTGCGGCGCTCACCCGGAATAGCCGCGGCGAGCGTTACGGAATACTGCTGCCGCTCAATGAGTATGATTCGCTGATTGCACTGGCCCTGCAGCAACGCGAGCCGTTGCTGCGCGACAATGGCGCGCACGGCAATTTTGCCAACGCGGAATTCGAACGTACCTTCGAATTCTATGTCGATATGTTTCGCAAGCGCTACGCCCCGCCGGTAAACGACTCGCAAATTGCCAATGTGTGGACGGAATTCGGCCGCGGCTATTTTGCTTTTTATATCACCGGGCCGTGGAACATCGGCGAGTTCAAACGCCGCCTGCCTGCGGCGCTTCAGGGCAAGTGGATGACGGCGCCCTTACCCGGACCCGACGGACCGGGCGCATCCACGGCGGGGGGTGCGAGCCTTGCGGTCTTTCGCGGCTCGAAACACGCCGAGGCGGCTTGGCAGCTCATCGAATACTTATCGCAACCCGCCGTGCAACAGCGCTTTCACGCGTTGACGGGCAATCTGCCGCCCCGCCGCTCTTCCTGGCGGAGTCCCGCACTCGACGCTGATCCGTACGCGGCCGCATTCCGCGAACAACTGGAGCGCGTCAAGCCGGTGCCCAAGGTGGCCGAATGGGAGCGCATTGCCACTGAGATGCGCCTGGTCGCCGAACGGGTAGTTCGCGGCGATCTCAGCGTGCATGCCGGCGCGCTCGAGCTCGATGCGCGGTCAAATCGAATCCTTGCCAAGCGGCGCGAGCTGCTCGCGAAAGGAGCGATATTGTGACCGCCGCCGCGCGCGCCGGGCTGATTCTCGCAGCGCCGGCGTTGTCCGTCATCGCCATTTTCTTTTTCGTTCCTGTGATCATTGCGCTAGGCCTGAGCCTGACCGATTTCGACATCTATGCCCTCGCCGACATCCATAATCTGCGATTCATCGGCCTGCGCAACTATCTCGAACTTCTCAAGACGCCGCTGTTCTGGTCGGCTCTCGGGAACACGCTTTATTTCACCGGCATCGGAGTACCGCTCTCGATCGGCGCATCGCTCGGGGCTGCCTTGCTCCTGCACTCGCGGTTGGCGCGCTTTCGCGGCTTTTTCCGCACCGCGCTGTTTGCCCCGGTGGTCACAACCTTGGTCGCGGTGGCCGTCATCTGGCGCTATCTGCTGCACACCCGATATGGTTTGATCAATTATGGGCTGGGGCAATTAGGGCTGGCCCCGATCGATTGGCTGGGGAATCCTCACTTCGCGATGCCCGCGATTATTTTGTTTACGGTGTGGAAGAACTTTGGCTACAACATGGTGATCTTCCTGGCCGCGCTGCAAAGCATTCCGGAGGAGCTCTACGAAGCGAGCAGTCTCGATGGTGCAGGCTGGCGGCTGCAATTTCGGCACGTCACGCTGCCCATGCTCGGTCCGACGTTATTGTTGGTCAGCATTCTCACCATCGCCGGCTTTTTTCAGCTGTTCGCGGAGCCTTATGTCATGACGCAAGGAGGCCCGGCGGAGAGCACGGTGAGCGTGCTGTATTTCATGTACGAGCAGGGATTCAAGTGGTGGAATTTAGGCACTGCCTCCGCAGTTGCATTCGTTCTTTTCTTGATGATGTTTGCAGTCACGGTCCTGCAAATCGGCGTCGCGCGCCGCGTGGCCGCTCCATGAAGGCGCGGCTGGCCGCCTTAGGAGTGAATGGCGCCCTCGCGCTGATCGCGGCGCTGACCCTGTTTCCTTTATTTTGGATGCTCTCGGCGTCCTTGATGCCGGCGGGAACCTCGAGTGTATATCCCCCGCCGCTGTGGCCCACGCACGCGACCCTCGACAACTACCGCGAGCTCTTCGCACACTCAGGGATGGGCCGCCGCTTTCTAAACAGTCTCGGGATCGCTTCGGCAGCCACGCTGCTGTCGCTAATCTTCAACGTGAGCGCAGGCTACGCTTTCGCCAAGCTCAAATTTTCGGGGAGTCGATCCATTCAAAAATTTCTCGTGGGTGCCCTGGTGATTCCGGCGCAGGTTGCGATGTTGCCGCTGTTTTTGATTTTGAAAACCATGGGGTTGGTCAATACCTTGCCCGGAGTGCTGGTGCCGTGGCTCGCCGGAGTTTTCAGCATTTTTCTGGTCCGCCAGCATGCGGCCATGGTGCCCGATGAATTGCTCGAGGCCGCGCGTCTCGAAGGGGCCGGCGAGGCGACCATTTATCTGCGAGTAGTGCTGCCCATGCTGCGCCCTATCCTGGTGACCCTCGCCGTGTTCACGTTCCTCGGCGCTTGGAACGATTTTATGTGGCCCCTGATCGTACTCAACGACGGCAAGCTCTACACCCTGCCGGTCGCGCTCGCATCGCTGTCGCGCGAACACGTGCAGGATAGCGAATTGATGATGGCCGGCGCGGTGTTGACCGTGCTACCGGTGCTGCTCCTGTTCCTGGTACTGCAACGTTATTATCTGCGTGGGATGATGACCGGCGCCGTGAAAGGCTAAGGCCTGTGCGCCTGCATGTCATCGCGGTGCTCGCTGTCCCATTGCTGATCGCCGGCGCGCATGCAAATGTATCCACGGCTGCCCTGGTGATTGACGATATGGCCACGCCGACGCTGTGGAAGGCGCTGGCCTCTGATGGCGTGGTGTCACGGTTGGAACCGCTGTCGACACCGGACCCGGCGCTTCGTCTGCAATTCGACTTTCAGCACCACGCCGGATACGCCGCGCTCGAGCGAACGCTGCCTCTCGATCTGCCGGAGAATTTCGAAATCGACCTCATGTTGGGCGGGACAGGACCGATCAACGATCTGGAGGTCAAATTGCTGGATGCCGGCGGCGAGAACGTGTGGTGGTACCGGCGCCCGAATTTCGAACTCCAGAAGGGACTGCGAACCTTGCGCATCAGGCGGCGGCAGATCGAATTTGCCTGGGGACCGACCCAGGATCGGCAATTGCACCGTGTCGAGCGTCTGCAGCTGGTGATCAGCGCGGGGCGCGGCGGGGGTGCCGGCTCGCTGGAAGTGGGTCCTGTCCGACTGCTGCCCTTGCCGCCCGCGCCGGCGGCCTGGCCTGTGCCCACGGCCCGTGCCGGCGAGCAAGATGCCGCGGTGCCCGATGGAAACACCGAAACGGCTTGGCGATGCTCGAACCCAGTCGGCTGCGAACTGCTCCTGGATTGGCAGCTAACGCGGGAATTTGGCGGACTGCGGCTCGATTGGGACCCCACTTTGAGGCCGGCCCGCTACGAGGTCGCTGCTTCGATGGACGGAGTCCAGTGGAGACAGCTGCGGCACTTCACTGCAGCGGCCGGCGCGACTGATTGGCTGTGGCTTCCCGATGAGGAGGCACGCTATCTGCGCTTTCGCATGAGCGTAGCCTCAGGTAAAGAAACCCTCTTGCGAAACGTCACGCTCGAGGAACCCAGCTTTGGCGCCAGCCGTAACGCGCTGCTTGCGAGCATTGCGCACGAGTCGCCTCGCGGTTACCTGCCGCGGGGTTTCAGTGAACAAAGCTATTGGACGCTTGCGGGTACCGATGGCGACAGCCAATCCGCTCTTTTATCCGAAGATGGTGCCATCGAGACACAGCGAGGCGGCCCCAGCGTTGAACCTTTCGTGGTAGAAGAAGGCCGCTTGTTCGGTTGGGCCGACGTCAAGTCTACTCAGAGCCTCGAGGACGAATACTTACCCCTGCCGCGAGTCACCTGGAATACGCCGAACTGGTCGCTGGCGATCAGCACGGCTGCGGGCAACGGCGCAGCGTCGGGCTTGTACGGGCGCTATTTTCTGCGCAATACGTCGTCGCAGCGCCGCCACCTTCGATTGGTGCTGGCGTTGCGTCCCGTCCAAGTGAATCCGGCGGCGCAATTCCTGACGACGCCCGGCGGCGTGTCGCCCGTAGGCGAAATCGCGTGGGACGGACACGCGCTGCTCGCGAACCCGACGCGCATATTACCGCTGTCCGCGCCTACACGCGTTGGACTGTTCATGTTCGAACGCAACAGCATGCCTGCGGTGTTGGCCTCCGCCCAATGGGGAAACGCCCCGGACACGGCGGTCAATCTTGCCGATGAGTCGCAGCTCGCCAGCGGCGCCATGGCATTCGACGCCGATCTCGCGCCGGGAGCCGGCACGATTTTTGGAATTCTGATTCCCTGGAACGGAAAAGAGCCGCTTCCGGGAAGCGTTGGACTGGCCGCTCTCGACAAGGTGCACGCCGCTTCGCGAGCGGCTTGGCGATCCCGCCTGAATCGGTTGCAGATTATCGCGCCTGACTCTCGCGGGGCACAGGATATCGCCCGAGCGCTTCGAACCGCCGAGGCGCATATCCTCATGTCGCGCGCTGGACCGGTCCTTCGGCCCGGAACGCGCTCCTACGCGCGCTCTTGGATCCGCGACGGAGCGATGATGTCCGCGGCGCTGCTGCGGCTCGGTGAAACACGCGCGGCTGAAGACTATTTGCAGTGGTATTCGACCTACCTGTTCGCCGACGGCAAAGTGCCCTGTTGCGTGGACGCGCGCGGCGCCGACCCCGTGCCCGAGCACGACAGCAGCGGCGAGTTCATCTACCTGGCAGCGGAGGTTTACCGTCTTGGCGGAGATCGCGCACTGGTGGCAAAGCTCTGGCCGCAGGTGCGGGACGCGGCCGCCTATCTTGAGCGGCTGCGCCAGTCGACGCGGACCGGCGAAGGCTCAAGCGACGCCTCGATGTATTTCGGGCTACTGCCTCCCTCAATCAGCCACGAAGGCTACAGCGCCAAACCCATGCATTCTTATTGGGACGATTTTTGGGCGCTGCGCGGATACGCGGACGCAGCCTTTTTGGCCAGATCGTTGGGGATGACGGACGATGCGCGGCGCCTTGAGGCGCAGCGTGCGCAATTCGCACAAGAGGTGGTCAATTCGCTTCGACGGGTGATCGGCGAAAAGCGGATCGACTTCATTCCGGGAGCCGCCGACTTAGGCGACTTCGATGCGACCTCGACCACCATCGTGCTCGCGCCGGGTGCGGGCCCATTGGATCTGCCGCCGGGTCTTTTGGAATCTACCTTCGAGCGATACTGGAGCGAGTTCGTGGCGCGCCGCGACGGTGTTCGCCCGTGGAAAGATTACACTCCCTACGAATGGCGCGATGTCGGCGCATTTGTGCGCCTGGGCTGGCGCGAGCGCGCGCAGCAAGCGGTGCAATACTTCATGGCTGACCGAAAGCCGCCGCCGTGGAACCAATGGCCCGAGGTCATCGGCAGGCTGCCCCGCGAAGCTCGCTTCATCGGCGATCTGCCCCACGGCTGGGTGGCCTCGGACTTCATTCGCTCCGCGCTCGATCTGTTCGCGTATGAGCGCGATTCCGACGCTGCCATTGTGCTGGCGGCAGGGATTCCGATGTCATGGCTGGATAAACGCGGGATAAGGGTCAGCGGGATGCGCACGGCTTATGGCAGTCTTGGCTACACATTGCAACATGCCAAGGGAACGCTGGAGCTTCGCCTGCCTGGCGGCATGCGGGTGCCGCCGGGCGGCTTCGTCTTTCCCATCCCGGGAAACAGCGCCGGCGGCGTAGCTCGGGTCAACGGCCGCGCGGTGCCCTTTAGCGGCGGCAGCCTCAACCTGCGCACCCTGCCTTGCCGAGTTAGGATTCCCGTGCAGCGATGAGCGTCATCTTTCGCAATATCGGCAAGCGCTACGGCGAGGTCGCGGTCCTTCGTGACTTCAATCTGGACATTCACGAGCACGAGTTCATGGTGCTGGTCGGCCCGTCCGGCTGCGGCAAGACCACCGCGCTGCGCTTGATCGCAGGACTCGAAGAGACGAGCGAAGGCGAGTTGCTCATTGGCGGCCGCGTCATGAATGAGGTGGCGCCGAAGGATCGGGATGTGGCGATGGTATTTCAAAACTACGCCCTCTATCCGCAAATGACCGTGCGGCAGAATTTGGCGTTCGGCCTCAAGATTCGCAAGCTTGCGGCGGCCGAAATCGATCGGCAGGTCGAGAGCACCGCCGGCATGCTGGGGCTGCAGCCCTTGTTGGACCGCAAACCAAAAGCGCTTTCCGGCGGCCAGCGCCAGCGCGTCGCTCTGGGCCGCGCCATCGTCAGGAAGCCGGCTGTGTTCCTCTTCGATGAACCCTTGTCAAACCTCGATGCGGATCTGCGTGTGCTGATGCGCGCCGAACTATCCAAGTTGCAACGGCGTCTTCGGACCACTACCATCTACGTCACCCACGATCAGGTCGAAGCGATGACCTTGGGTCACCGCATCACGGTGTTGGCGCCGCTCGGAAAAGATGGCCGCGGCAATCTGCAGCAGACCGGGACGCCTCTGGAGCTGTACGAAAGGCCGAACAATGTCTTTGTGGCACGGTTTATTGGAACGCCGTCGATGAATATGCTGACAGCGACTGTCGCGGCAGATGGTCGACTGATGGGCGCCGGCTTCTCATTTGCGCCGCCGCCTCATTTCACCGCCCCGCTCAAAAACTACGCAGGCCGCACGCTCCTCGTTGGGCTACTCCCCGA
>JAQGOD010000122.1 GCA_028293775.1 Gammaproteobacteria bacterium | reverse complement strand
GCGC
The DNA here is from genome assembly GCA_028293775.1 of Gammaproteobacteria bacterium. The sequence continues at coordinate 6,121 of JAQGOD010000122.1, read as the reverse complement.
CGCCGCCGAAGCCCATGATGGCCATGCCGGTGGCCATGCCGGGGCGGTCAGGAAACCATTTGATGAGCGTGGAAACCGGCGAGATGTAGCCGATGCCAAGTCCGCAGCCGCCCAAGACCCCGTACCCAAGATAAATGATCCACAGCTGGTGCAGATGGATGCCGACCGCGGAGAGCAGAAATCCGCCGGAGAAGCACAGCGCCGCGACAAACATCGATTTTCGCGGACCCACACGCTCAACCCAGCGCCCAAAAACGGCCGCGGAGGAACCCAGAAAAACGATCGCGATGGAAAAAATCCAACCCACTTCTTTCAAAGTCCAATCGCCCGGCGCGGATTGCGCCAGGCCGATGAGCCTGGTGAGCGGCAAGTTGAAGGTCGAAAACGCGTAGGCCTGGCCTATGCAGAGGTGCACGGCGAGGGCGGCCGGGGGCACCATGAACCGGTTAAAGCCGGGACCGGCAACGGTGTTTTCACGATCCAGAAACGAGGATGACATAAGCGGCCCGCCTTTTTTTTGGTTGTGCGAAGCAAGATATATGTGGCGCCATCCTCAATATGCCCCATTTTCCGCGCGATTGTCACCCCCCCGGGCGTTCGCAGGATGGCCCGTAAAGCTGCGAATTGGATCACAGTCCCTGGGCGGTCGACGCATTGCGCGCGAGGCCTTCCTTGAGAAGTTAAAAACCGTGACTTCAGGTAGCGAATACGGGCCGGGAAACCCGTAGTTTGCCCGCAATCATGAGCAGTCCTAAGTGTGCCGGCCGGCGTGCTTCCCGTGCGGGAGTGGCGGGCATTCTTGCCACGCTTGCGCTTTCGTGGGTGATGGGCTGCCGCCCGGCTGCGGCCGTCTGCCTGCCGGACGCGGATCCGGCGATTCGAGAATTGCAGATATTGGTGGACCAAGACGCCAATACCGCGTTGAAGAAAGTAGCGCTGCTGCTGAAGACTGAGCTCGCCACACCGCTGCCCAATCCGCGACGCCTCGCCTCCTTGTACAGCGTGCAGGCTCAGGCCTACAGCATTCTCGAGCTGGAATCCAAGGCCCGCGATGCGGTGTTCAAGGGGCTCAAACTGGCGACCGACAATACCGACCCGGTCCGCATCATGTTGCTCTCGCTTTACGCGGAGAATGTCTACGACCAAGCAGGTATCGCGGCAGCCGTCAAAACCACCGAAGAGGCGCAAGCGGTTCAGGCGCGCGGATCCTTGGGAGATATCTGCCTGTTAATCGCACGCGGGCTCCTGCAGTACCGCGAGGATCGCCAGGACTTGGCCATCGGCAGCCTCTCTCAAGCCTATCGTTCGAGCACCACGCCCGCATTTGCCGAACCGCACGTGCTCGCTGCCGGCGTGCTGGCCACCGTGCTGCGCGGCATGGGCGACTACCCGCAAGCGTTGACCCTGAATCAGGAAGCAATCGATTGGGACATCGCGCGGCACTTGCCGCTCGCGCTATCGGTCGACCGATTTTTGCGCGGCCGAATCTTGATCCTGATGCAGAAATATTCGCAGGCCATCGCCGAATTCGACGCCGCCCGCAAGCTCAGCGCGACGTTGAACGATAGTCAAGGCGTGGCGTTCGCCGACGTGCGGGTCTGCGAAGCGCGCATTGAATTGGGCCAACTCATCAAGGCGCGTTCCGCCTGCGAGAACGCCTTGTTCACCTTTATCGCCTCGCGATTTTCCGACGAAGTGAAGGATAGCGAAGCGCTGCTGGCGCGCATTGATCTGGCCGAGGGCCATCCGGAGAAGGCTCTCGCCACGCTGAACGAGGTGCTCGATCACAGCGGAACCGACGTGCTGCCGCTGCGCGTCGCTTCGTTGTATCAATGGCGCGCGCGCACCAACGCCGCCTTGCACAATTATCGCGACGCCTACAACGACTTGTCCGAATACATGAGGCGCTACGTCGCAACCAACGATGCCGATCGCACCAAGCAAGCTGTGGCCTTACGCGCCCGCTTCGAGACGGATCGCGAGATCGAGCGCAACGCGCTTCTGAAACGCGAGTTGGACCTGTCTCACGAGCAGTCGCAGCGCCAGGCACAGCAACTGCGTTGGAACGCGATCGCCTCGGTGTCCGGCGTGTTGGTGATCGCGCTGCTGATCTATTTCTTGGTGACCAACCTTCGTTTTCGCCAGCAGCTGGTGCGCTTGGCAAGTCAGGATGGTTTGACCGGATTGCCGAATCGACGCCGCACCGCGGAATTGGCGACGCATGCACTTGCGGCCTCGACGCAAGGCGATACCGCCTTGACGATTGCCATCATCGATATGGATCATTTCAAGTTCATCAACGATCGTTGCGGCCACGCTACCGGGGACTATGTGTTGAGAGAGTTCGCGCGCTTGGGCCGCGAGTCGGTGCGCAGTGCGGATGTGCTCGGCCGATGGGGCGGCGAGGAATTCCTTCTCATCATGCCCAATGCGACGGCGGAAGTGGCCCTTGCCACGCTCGAGCGGCTGCGGACGCTGGTGTTTGCCATCACGCTTCCCCCCTCAGGGGCGGGGCTGCGCGTCAGCTTGAGCGCCGGGCTCGCGAGCCGCGATACGCAGGTGCGTTCGCTCGACGAGCTCATCGCGCGCGCGGATGCCGCTCTCTATGTCGCGAAGAATGAAGGGCGGGATTTGGTGCGAGTCGCCGACGAGAAGTCGCTGAACACGTCGGGGATAAGACGTCTAAACCGTCAGTGATGGGGTTGGTGCCCAGGAGAGGACTCGAACCTCCACGAATTGCTCCACTGGTACCTGAAACCAGCGCGTCTACCAGTTCCGCCACCTGGGCAAGATGGGTCCGCCGCACGCGAGGCGCAGGAATGTACGCACTGGGTGGATGCTTGTCAATCCGATAAGCGCCCGCCGGCCCGTAAAGCTGATAACCTGCGGCGTAATGACCCGACGTGGATCGAGCAACTCACACCCCCCCAAACCCAACCGCGCTGCAAGAGCCGCTACCGATTGGCGGGGTGAAGATCCCAATCTAGAACTGGAAAAATCGCGCTACTCGGACCCAATCGCGAGCCGCGAGCTGTTGCTCAAGCACTTGAGCGAGGCACCCGAACCTTTGACTGCCGCGCGCCTGGCGAAGCGCTTGGGCCTGCACACCGATGCACAGCGCGACGCCCTGGCCAAACGCTTGGCTGCGATGGTGCGCGACGGCCAAGCCATCGAGGGGCCGAACGGCTTTGCGACGGCGGGCGAGGGAGAGCGAGTCGCAGGCCGCGTCCGCGGCCGTGCCAACGGCGATGTTCTGGTCCTGCCGGATGACGGATCGGCCCCCCTGGTGATGGCACGCGTCGATACGGCGACATTGATGCACAACGATCGAGTCGAAGTGCTTGCGGTCGGAATGAATGAGCGCGGCAGACGCATTGCGCGCTTGATCCGGCGCATCGGGGATGCGCCGAAGCTGATCGGCGGTGTTTGGCATGCCGGTCAAAGCCGCGGCCGCGTCGAACCTGAGGATCCGGGGCATTGGTATACGGTTGAAGTCTCCATGCGCGACCGCCACGGGGCAAAGGATGGCGACGAAGTCGTCGTTGAAGTTACCAAGCGCCCGCAAGGCGAAGCCGCCGCGCAGGGACGAATTGTCGAAGTGCTGGAAAATTTGAGTCCGGCTCATCTGGCCGCGCGTTTTGCCATCCTGCGGCACGACCTGCCGCAGGAGTTTCCGGATGAGGTGTTGAACCAGGCAAATCTATTTTCCCCTGACGTACCCGCCGCAGACAGCCAAGGGCGGGAGGATTTGCGCGATCTGCCCCTCATCACGATCGACGGTGCGGACGCGAAGGATTTCGATGACGCCGTGTATGCGGAGGCGCTGCGCGGCGGCGGCTGGCGTCTGATCGTTGCCATCGCCGATGTGTCCCACTATGTTCGCACCGGCAGTCCTTTGGATACCGAGGCACGGTCGCGTGCGACCTCGGTGTATTTCCCGGATCGGGTCATTCCCATGCTGCCGGAACATCTGTCCAATCACCTGTGTTCGCTGATGCCGCGAGTGGAGCGGCTCGCTTTCGTGTGCGACATGCACGTCAGCAAGCACGGGAAACTGAGCAAGTCTCGATTCTACGAGGCGGTGATCATTTCGCACGCACGGCTCACGTACGATCAGGCGTGGAGCTACCTGCAGAACCCTAAAGCACATGCGGCCGACGTGGCACCGGCTGTGGGCGTCTCATTGCAAACGCTGTACGCCGTTTACGGCGCGCTGAAGACCGCGCGTGATGCGCGCGGCGCGCTGGATTTCCGTGGCGGGGAAGTGAAGGCGCGCATCGGGGACGCGGGCACGATCGATGGTTTTCAAGCCGTCATGCGCAACGATGCGCACCGCTTGATCGAGGAGTGCATGATCGCCGCCAATGTAGAAGCGGCGGTGGCCTTGCGCATCCGTCAGGCCAAGAGCCTGTACCGCGTTCACGGCCAACCCGAAGATAAGCGCGTCACCGAGCTGCAAAAAGTATTGAGCGCGCTGCAGGTGGGCGCGGTCTTCTCCGAGAAGCCGACGCCTCGCGAGTTTCGCCAGCTGGTTGAAAGGCTGGCAGCCAGGCCCGACGGCCTGCTGCTCGAAGGCTTGGTGATCCGCTCGCTGGCGCAGGCTGTTTACCAGCAAACCAATATCGGCCACTTCGGCCTGGCGCTGCAAGAGTACGCACATTTCACCTCGCCCATCCGCCGCTATCCGGACCTGCTCGTGCATCGAGCGATCAAAGCGGCAGTGCTGCCGCAGTCCGAATCAGGGCATGCCTACACGGCGGCGGAGCTGCTGGCGCTGGGAACAGAAACCTCGCAGCGCGAACGACGCGCCGATGAGGCCTCGCGCGATGTCATGGGATACCTCAAGTGCCTGTACATGCAGCCGCGAATCGGCGAGACATTCGATGCGACCATTTCGACCGCGCTCGAATTTGGCCTGTTCGTGCAATTAAAGGAAATGCCCATTGACGGCTTGGTGCATATTTCATCCATTCCGGGAGATTATTGGGAACTGGAAGAGGGCGGCATGGGCCTGGTGGGGCAGCGCACCGGCCGGCGCTGGCAGCTGGGCGAGGCGGTGCGGGTACGATTGAATCGGGTCGACCTGACCCAGCGTCAAATCGACTTCGAGCTGGTCGATACGGAAGCCGCGGCAAGCCGCGGTACCGTGCGAGCGCCGCGGCGCGGTGGGGCGAAGCGCGGCGGACGCGGCGGACGCGGCGGTCGTGGCTGATTCGAAACGCAATTTCGTCTATGGTTTGCACGCCGTCAACGCCGCTTTAGAGCAGGCACCCGAACGCGTCCTCGAATTTTGGATTGCAAGTGCCCGGGATGACCCCCGCACCCGCGACTTGAAAGAGCGGGCTGAAAGAGTGGGCCTGCACGTTCATGCCGTGTCCAACGATGTGCTGTCGAACCTGGTGGGCGACGCCGCCCACCAGGGCGCTGTGCTGGCCATGCGGCCCTTGAAGGCCTGGGACGAGCACGATTTGACCGACGCGCTGGACCGGCTGACCGTGGATCCCCTGCTCCTCATCTTAGACGGCGTGACCGATCCCCATAATCTGGGCGCCTGCCTGCGAACGGCCGTTGCCGCCGGCGCCCATGCGGTCGTGATCCCCAAAGATCGAGCAGCCTCCGTGGACGGGGTGGTGCGCAAAGTCGCCGCAGGCGCGGCGGAATTCATTCCCGTGGCCAGCGTCGTCAATTTGGCGCGGACCTTGGACGTGCTCAAGGGCCGCGGAATCTGGGTGGTTGGAACGGACGGGGAGGCCTCAGAGTCAATTTATGGCGCGGACCTCAAACGGCCCTTAGGCCTGGTCCTGGGAGCGGAAGGGGGCGGTATGCGGCGCCTGACCCGCGATAAGTGCGATTTTCTGGTGCGCATCCCGATGGCCGGACCCATGCCCTCGCTCAATGTTTCAGTCGCCGCCGGCGTCGCCTTATTCGAGGTATTGCGGCAGCGGGCAAGTTGATTGCCGGTTGACCAAAAGCCCCTTTAAACGTATCCTTCACGCTCTTTTTGCCGGGCAACCGGCTTCGCTCCTTGCCTCACCGCTCGCAACGGGAGGCTTAACCCTTAGGGAGATACAATGCGGCATTATGAAATCGTGCTTCTGGTCCATCCGGATCAGAGCGAGCA
>JAQGOD010000112.1 GCA_028293775.1 Gammaproteobacteria bacterium | reverse complement strand
ACCCGTCAAACGTGCCCTGCGCCCTCGATGGGGGCGGCCCGAAGATCGGCCGGCTCGCAGCTGATATGGTGCGCGCGAAACAAATGGCCTTTCTCAGCCAACAGCACGAATCCTAAGCTGATGATTCCGCAGCACATACCGCCGGCGGCCAGCGGAACGGTGCTGCCGTTGAATTGCCGGCCGATGAAAGCTCCCACTAGCGCTCCGCTGAAGGTCGAAATGAATCCTTGCAGCGATGCGGCAATTCCCGCGATCGAACCGACCGGTTCCATGGCCATCGCGCCGAAATTGGACACCGACAAGCTAAAGCAGGCCATGCCCACGGCCTGCAGCAGCACGAAGGTCCAGATGTGCTCAAACCCGAGCGCCGCGATGAGCGCATGCAGCCCCGACACGCCGATGAACAGGAATAATGCGGTATGCGCGATGAGGCGCATGCCCAACCGCTCCACGATTCGCGAGTTCAAGTACGCTGCCATGCCCATCAATACCGCGCACAACGCGAACATGCCGGGCATCAAATTAGGACGATGAAACACGTCCGCGAAAATCTGCTGCACCATGCCCACATACGCCATGATGGTGCCGAACATGACCATCATGGCCATGGTGTAGCAAATCGACGTGCGGTTGCCGAGCACCAGCTTGACCGCGCCGACGATATGCTCACGGGTCAACAACAGCCGATATTCAGGATGCAACGTCTCCGGCAACCGCAAGTAAGCCCAGGTCGCGATAGTCGCCGCGAACGCCGCGAAGACCACAAAGATGTACCGCCACGGTGCCAGCAAGAGAATGAGCTGTCCCAAGCTCGGCGCCATAATCGGCACCATCAAGAACACCACGAAGGTGAGCGACATGACGCGGGCCATTTGCCTCCCGGAATACAAATCGCGAATCACCGAGCGCGTGACGGTCACACAGGCCGCCGCGAGGCCGTGCACGAAGCGCCAAGCCAGCAGCCCGTGAAAGCTTCCGCTGAGCGCGCACACGAGCGCGGCGATCACATATAGGCTCAAGCCGCCGACTAGAATCGGGCGCCGCCCGAACCGATCGGACATGAGGCCCCAAAAGAGTTGCCCCACGCCCAAACCGGTCATGTAGGCAGTGACGATCCATTGACCGTGATTGGGATTGTCTACATGAAGAACCCGCACAATGGTCGGGAACGCCGGCAGCATCGCGTCTATCGCCATCGCCTGTGTCGACATCATCGCCGCCGCCAGCACCACGAACTCAAGAAACCCAACCGAGCGGGTCGCGCGACTCTCAGCCATGGGAATCGTTTAGCTCTTCGCGATGACGGGCGCGCCCGCCGGCGGCGGTGTGCCCGCGGCAGGCTTGCGAGCAATGCTGGTCGCCATCGTGACGATGGAGGCAAGGTCCGTCAGGTTTGCCGGCACCACGAGCGTCGTTCCCGCCTGGGCGAGCTTGCCGAACTGTTTCACATATTCTTCGCCGATGCGCAATTGCATGGCCTCGATACCGCCGCGGTCCGACAAGGCAATGCCAACCTGACGCAAACCTTCCGCCGTGGCAGTGGCCACCGCGAGAATGGCCGCAGCCTGACCGTTAGCTTCGTTGATCTGCTGCTGCTGGTTGGCCTCGGACTGTTTGATCACCCGCTGCTTGTCGCCTTCGGCGGAGTTGATCTTCGCGTCCCGCTCGCCCTCGGAGGTCAGCACCACCGCGCGCTTTTCGCGCTCGGCGCGCATTTGCTTCTCCATCGCCGACAGCACGTCCTTCGGGGGCGTGATGTTTTTGATTTCGTAGCGCAGCACCTTGACGCCCCAGGGCGCGGAGGCCTTATCTAGCTCACTCACGACATTGGCGTTGATCTGGCCGCGCGCCTCGAAGGTGCGGTCCAGTTCGATCTTGCCGATTTCGCTGCGCAGCGTGGTTTGCGCCAACTGCGAAATGGCGAAGCCGTAGTTCGTGATGCCGTAGGAAGCCAAGTGCGGATCCATGACTTGCATGTACAGGACCCCGTCGACCCCTACTTGGACGTTGTCGCGCGTGATGCAAATCTGTTCCGCGATGTCGATGGCGATTTCCTTCAGGCTGTGCCGATAGGCGATTCTTTCCATGAAGGGGATCAAAATGTGAAAACCGGCGGACAGGGTGCGGCTATATTTGCCCAGGTGTTCGACGACGAAAGCGCTCTGCTGCGGCACCACGGTCGCTGTCTTGAAAACCAGAATGACGGCGAGAACGACGACGGCAATCGCCGCATAACTCAAGGACATTTCCAAGACACTCTCCTGATTACAAGCCTTTGACTTCGCCGCGTATGACGAGAGTCAGTCCGTCGACGCGGTCGATGCGTGCGTTCGAGCCCGCCTCGATAACCGACTTGCCGCCGTTCACCGCGCTCCAGGAACTGCCGCGATATTCCAGGCGGCATGTTTCGCCCGGCAACAGCACGGTGGGGAGTGTCACGCTCTCGCCTGCCGGCCCGCTGCGCATCGGCGGCAGCGAACGGCGCATCTTTTCGTAGATCTGCTTGCGGAAAGCGAGCATCGATATCACGGCGATCACCGCGAAAGTCGCCCACTGCAGCCAGTCGGCGGTGACTAAGCCGGCGAGCTGCAGCACACCCACGATCAAGGCGCTTATGCCTAAGAACACCAGATAGAATTGAGCGTTCACCAACGTCAACTCTGATCCCAAGAGGATGGCGCCGATCGCAATCCACGCCCACCACTGCATTGCTTTGCTCCCGGCCTAGCGCTTCATCGCGTCGAAGAAATCCGAATTGGTCTTGGTATCTTTCATCTTGTCGAGCAAGAACTCGATCGCCGCCAGTTCGTCCATCGGATGCAGGAGCTTGCGCAGAATCCACATCTTGGAAAGCTCTGAAGGCTCGGTGATGAGTTCTTCCTTGCGAGTGCCGGAACGATTGATGTTGATCGACGGGAAGGTGCGCTTTTCGGAAATACGGCGATCCAAATGGATTTCCGAATTACCCGTGCCCTTGAATTCCTCGAAAATGACATCGTCCATCTTGGAGCCCGTGTCGACCAGCGCGGTGGCAAGAATGGTCAAGCTGCCGCCCTCTTCGATGTTGCGGGCCGCGCCGAAGAACCGCTTCGGCCGCTGCAATGCATTCGCGTCCACGCCGCCGGTGAGCACCTTGCCCGAGCTCGGCACCACGGTGTTATAGGCGCGCGCAAGGCGCGTGATGGAATCGAGCAGGATCACCACATCTTTCTTGTGCTCGACCAAGCGCTTGGCTTTTTCGATCACCATCTCGGCCACCTGCACGTGCCGGCTGGCCGGTTCGTCGAAGGTCGAGGAGACGACCTCGCCTTTGACCGTACGCGCCATTTCAGTGACTTCTTCAGGCCGCTCATCGATGAGCAGCACGATCAGATACACCTCCGGATGATTGGCCGTGATTGCGGTGGCGATGTTCTGCAGCAGCATGGTCTTGCCGGCTTTGGGCGGCGACACGATGAGGCCGCGTTGACCCTTGCCGATGGGCGCGACCAAATCGATGGCGCGCGCGGTTAAGTCCTCGGTCGAGCCATTGCCGCGCTCCAGCTTGAGGCGCTCGGTGGGATGCAGCGGAGTCAGGTTTTCGAACAGCACCTTGCCGCGCGAACTTTCCGGAGAGTCGAAATTGATTTCGCCGACCTTGAGCAGTGCGAAATAGCGCTCGCCATCTTTCGGCGGACGAATCAAGCCGGAGATCGAATCGCCGGTGCGCAGGTTGAAGCGGCGAATCTGGCTCGGGGAGACGTAAATGTCGTCCGGTCCCGCGAGGTAGCTCGAATCGGAAGACCGCAGGAACCCAAAACCGTCCTGCAGAATTTCCAGCACGCCGTCGCCGTAGATGTCCTCGCCCTTGCGAGCATGCGCCTTCAGTACGCCGAAAATGATGTCCTGCTTGCGCGAACGGCCCATGTTCTCGAGACCCATGGTCTCGGCGAGCTTGACCAGATCGCTGATCGGACGCTTCTTCAGCTCGGTCAGATTCATCGAGCTGCGGCTGCGGGCCAGGTCGGTCGGTGCGATGATTTCTAAATCATCGCCGCCCTCCGGCAGGTCGCCGTAGTCTTCGTGCATCGGCCGGCCACCGTTGGTGTTGCCGTTGCGATTATCGTTGCGAGGCCCTCGGTTGGAACGATTGGATCGGCCGCCGCCCCCCTGGCCGCCACCGCCACCTTGTTGACCGCCGCCCTGGCCGCCGCCCCGCGATTGATTCCCTAAGTAGCCTCTCACAGGTTGCTGTCCAGAAAAGCGGCCAGCTGCGATTTGGTCACCGCGCCGACTTTTTGCGCCTCGACCGTGCCGTTCTTGAACAGGATCAGGGTGGGAATGCCGCGTATGTTGAATTTGGGGGGGGTGTTGGGGTTTTCGTCGATGTTGAGCTTGGCGATGCGGATCTTGTCTTTATATGTGTCGGCAATCTCATCGAGAATGGGTGCGATCATTTTGCAGGGACCGCACCATTCGGCCCAAAAATCCAATAGAACGGGCTTGTCGGACTTCAAAACGTCCTTGTCGAA
>JAQGOD010000090.1 GCA_028293775.1 Gammaproteobacteria bacterium | reverse complement strand
ACGCTTGGCGGTCACCATAACGGTTCAGGTAGCTCCACAGCCCATGCGCGTAATCGATGGGCGCATCAATAACTTGAGCCCGATCGGCGCGCTGATGGAAGCCGCGCCCGACCTGCGGCTGCATACCCTCGTCGAGGTGACGATTCATTTGCCTCCGCCGTCGAATCGCTCGCAGACGGTTCTCGCGCATGTCGTGCGCAAGCTTGACCACAAGGTAGGTCTCGAGTGGCACGAATTCGCACCCCAAGTGGTCCGGGAACTGCTGCGGGCCCGCTCGAACGTGATGCGCGGGCGAATCTAACCGAAGCGTGCAATCTCTTGTTCGGTCAGTGCGCGCCATTGGCCTTTGGCCAATTCGCCCAACCGCAGCGGGCCGATCGAGACCCGAATCAAGCGCAGCACGGCGATTTCAAACGCACCGAGCAAGCGGCGTATCTGCCGGTTGCGCCCTTCGTCGAGCACGATTTCGAGCCATGCATTTTTTTGACCGCTGCGTACGCAGCGGGCGGATTTTGCGCTGAGCAGTTCCCCATCGACCGTCGTGCCCTGCTCGAGACGCCGCAGCAAGTTCGCGTCCGGCACGCGGTCGATCTGCACGTGATAGGTTTTGTCGAGGCCGGAGGAGGAGCGAGTCACGCGGGCTCCCCAAGCAGGATCATTGCTGAACAACAACAGGCCCTCGCTCGCCTTATCGAGTCTTCCAAGCGGCGCGAGCCAGGGCAAAGCGGCGTCCTTAAAGCAGCTGTAAACCGTATCGCGGCCCTGCTCATCGCTTGCGGTGGTGACGAGTCCGCGGGGTTTGTTCAGCATGACGACCATGCGCGCACGCGCTTCTTCTCGGTCATCGAGTTTGATTCGATCGGCGCCGCGGCTCACGGGGTATTCAGGGTCGGTTACCACGCGGTCATTGACGCTGACGCGGCCTTCGCGCACCCATTTCGCCGCCTGAGTGCGCGAGCCGAGTCCTAACTTCGAGATCATCCGCGCCACCCCGTATCGCGGCGGCCTCGAACTCATGGATAGAGCGATACCGTGGCCTTGGATGTCTTGCCCAAGGCGCTGCCGTTGCTGGGGTTGCTGAGAACGACGTAGAACGCTTGGGGGTGTTTTCGAGAAGCGTCGGGAACGATTTTAACAAAGAGACTGACGGTACGCACGCCGGCGGGGAAAAATGCCGTCGTGGGCCCTTGCGACACAAAGTCGGTGCCGGCAAGCGCGGAGCCCTCCTCGGTGCGCCATTGGAAACTAGTGGTGCCTTTGGTTCCCGATGAGCGACGCACGCGAATCTCCGCGAATTTCTGGCTGGGTCGAATCGAATAGGCAGCGGATGCAAAACCGATCCTCTCGGTGTTGTCGACCGGTCGCGCCGGTGTCGGGGCTGCCCGTACTTTTGGGCTGGGCGCCTCGGGCGCGGGAGCGGCGGCTGTCGGCTCATCATTCTCTGCATCACGGATCAGACTGTCCAGGTTCAGCGGCGAGGAAACTGGGGCATCCGCGGTGTCGGCGGCTTCGACTACGGCGACAGCGGATGTCTTGGGACGGCTCAGCATTGCCCAGGTGATGCCGCCGGCGAGAATGACGGCGACCAATGCGATGAGCGCGGAAGCCGTCCCACCCTTCATGATGGGCAACCTCTTGACGTCCTGGGGCCGCGGTAGGGGGCCTAAGGGTTCGCTGCCAAGATTCAGCTCGGCAAGCCATTCGCGCACCGAGCGAGGACGATTCGCACGTTCCCAGGCCAGTCCCGCCATTAGCGCCTTCCACTGCCGCGCGGTCAACCCGGGTGGCCGCCGCGGCGTCAATTTGAGGGTGCGCGCCTCGGTCGAGCGCAAATGGTTGAACGGATGTTCTCCAGCGAGTAATTCGTAAGACATGCACGCCAGTGCAAAAAGATCGTCGCGCGGATCAGGCTCGCCGCCTTCCAAGAGCTCGCACGACGCATAAGCAGGCGTTAACGCGGTGGCCGAGTCACCCGCGGTTCCAAAATCCAGTATGCGCACCTGTCCGCTGTTGGTGACCATGATGTTCTGCGGTTTCATGTCGCCATGAATGACCCGCCGCTCGTGCGCGTGCGCAAGACCACCCCCCACCTCGCGGATGATCGCCCATACATAGTCGCGGGGCAGCGGCAGCGGATGAAATTTGCGCATCACGGCGGGTAGGTTTTCTCCGTCGATGAACTCCATCGTGAAGAATGGGAAGTCCTGGTCCAGATCCAGCTCGTAGACCTTGACGACGCTTTCGTGCGAGAGCGCTTGCGCACAATAGAATTCACGGCGCAGTTTCGAGAGCACGTCTGCGCGCCCGCGGGTCTGTGCATGCAAAACCTTGATCGCCACCCGCGCATCGGTTTCAGTGTGCTCGCTGCGCGATCGATCCAGGGCTTTGTAAACGGTGCCCATCCCGCCGCTGCCCAGTTGAGTCTCGATCACGTAACGGCCCCGCAGCACATCGCCGCGGCCTAATTTTGAGACCGGGTCGGGCGCCGGTGGGGGGATTACAGGTAGCTCCGCCGTCGCGCTGAAGTCGACGATGGGCTCGGTGGAGGAGGGAGCCAGATCGACAGTGATCCCTTCGTCCGCGCCGTTTTCGCGCTGGGCGATCTTGGATTTGATTGACCCAAATAGGTCGGCCGCCTGCTGGGTCTCGTCGCTCGGGTTGCGCCGTTGTCGTGTCATTGATGTATGTAGGAGCCCATTTAGCTCCGAATCGTACATTGTTACTAACCATAAGACTGGAGACCGATCCGCACAAAATGGATGCGTCAGCGCCGAATGTGCCCAGCCTGTGCGCTAATTCACTGTTTTGCCTATCCGGCCGGAGGAAGCGCCTGCACCAACAAGTGTTTACTACCCATAACCCCATGGTTATGGGTATTCGCCACATCGCGCCATAATTGCCCCACGGCCTTGCCACAAAGGCTTGTAAGACTCTTCACTCAAGGCGGTACCAGAAATTCAGCGGGAGCGAAGGATCATGGCGAGTCGTTTTGATGCGCTGCTCGAGTCGCTCGGGCGAGGCGTCGCGGTGACGGCAGGTGCAGTACGCGCCTTTTTCACGGCCGCGAACCGCCGCCGGCGCCTCGTGATCGTGGGCGTGCTCGCCCTCTTCGCGTACGCTCTCTATGTCCACCCGCCATTTGCCGCCGTACGGCGCGGCGAGGTGCTGGTGCGCACGGACTCAATCGATGGCTCGGCGATCGTTTACAGCGCGGGCACCGCGCTGGTGCTGCCCGGCATTCATCAGGTGCGCCGCTACTCGACACGCGACCAGGTGTATCGGCCGATTGAAAGCGCGAGCGCCACCGGCTCTGCACCATTCCAGTCGGTCGAGGGACTATCGATCGGCGTCGACTTGGCGGTGCGCTGGACCGTGGACCGTGCCCGCCTCGCGCAGATGTCAAAAGAGTTTCCTGACGATCTCAACGCGGATCTCGTGCGCCCTGCCGTGCAGGGAATCGTCTATCCCTTGTTCGCCCGATATTCCGTGCGCGAGATCTTCTCGAGCCGGCGCACCGAGATTCAACAGGAATTGATGACGGAGCTCACGCCAAAGCTTGCGGCGCTCGGGCTCTTGCTGCGCGGAGTCGATGTCGGAAAGGTTGATCTGCCGCGGGACTATCGCGCCGGAATGGAGAAGCTCCTCGCCGAGGAACTCGAGACCGAGAAGATTCACTACTCCCTCGAGCTGAAGGAGGCACAGGTTAAACAGATGCAGGTTGAGGCTGAGGCGGACAAAGTGCGGCGCCAAACGGCGGCCGAGGCCGCAGGCCAGGAGCAAGTCATCGCCGCACGCGCGCAGGAGGAGACGATGAAGCATATCCTGCCGTTCAAGCAAAAGCAGATTGAACAGCGCAAACTTGAGGCTGAGGCCGACAAAGTGGCGCGCATTCGCACTGCGGAGGGTGCCGCAGAGGCGCGCCGGATCGAAGCCAAAGGCGAAGCCGATTCGCGGCAAAAGCTCGCGGATGCAGAGGCGTACCGACTCGAGCTCGTGGGCAAGACCAACGCGGGCCAGATGGAGCGCGAAGGCTCACTGATCACGCACTACCCCCTGCTCATTCAAAAGACCCTTGCCGACAAGCTCTCCGATAAAGTGCAGGTCATCATCGCCCCGACGCCGGCAGCCGGCCATTTCATAGGCTCGAATCTCATCGGCACGCAGGGTTCGACGAGCCCCGACGATGCGGCAGCCGGAGCGAATTCTGACGCGGAGCACTTAAAGTGATCCTCGCCCTCGCCGCAAGCCTCGCCATCGTTGTCCAGGATCACACATCACTGCGCGCCGCGCCGCGCTCGAACGCTGCAGAGCTGACCCAACTCTGGCAGGGAGACGTTCTCGAGATACGCGGCGAGCGTGCCGGATATCTGAAAGTCTACGACTATCACCGCGAGCGAGGCGGCTATCTAAAGAGCGAGACGGTACGTCCTGTGGATCTCACCGAGGCCGCCGCGCCCGCGTTGCTGGCCGTGGTTCGTTTCCTGCGCGACAGCCCGGGGTCCGAGGCGCTTGGCATCAGCTACGGCGCGGCCTACCTCAAGGCCGTACCGGCACGAGCCATGACCGCGGAACCCTTCGATGCGATCGCGCGGATGGCCGAGCGGCTGGCTGACGAGGCCTCCGGCCGCGCCCATCAGCTCGCCGGCTTCACCGCACACCTCGAAGTGGCGCAGCAGTTCGGCATTCGCATGCGCAACATCGAGCGCAATGGTCGAATGCAGGTGTGCTACGACGGCGAACTCTTCCGCCGCGTGTTGACATCGCCCGGCGCGACTTCCGAGCAGCGTGCGCACGCCGCCCTCAGCCTGACGAGGCCGGATTGCATCGACCCAGATTTGGGCCCCACTCCGCGCGCATCACTCGACACTGAACGGCGTGAGTTGCTCGAGCAGGTCGATGACCAGGAATTGAGCGCGATGACCAGGAGCCGTCTTCACGCCCGGCGCGCCGGGGTTTGGGCATCCATTGCTTACGAGCAGGCACGGCGCCGTGAGCCGCCCGACGTGGCGGCGCAGCGTTCCCTCTCCGAGCTTCTCGCTGTACAGGTGAACGATCTGGGTGATGACCGCCGAGCCGAGTACGACGACGCCGTGCTGCGGGTAAGTGCCGTGCGCTGGGCCGCCGTGATGCCGGCGCCCCAAGTGGGTGCCCTGATTCTGACCTCGACCCCCGGCGATCCAGGTCAAACCTGTATCGCGCTGGAAGAAGCGCCTCCACGGCGTGCGGCGCCGCTGGTGCGACGGTGTACATACGGGATCGTGTGGATGGCGTCCGCACAGGCGATTCCGCAAGGCCCTGCACTGGCGCTCGCCGTGCAGCCGCTTGAAGGCTGGCGCGAGCTTTGGCTGTTTCATCAAAAGTCAGGAGCTTGGACAGTCGACGTGCTCTCCCCCGGAACGGACTTCCCCGAAGCAGGCTATGTGGAATTTGCCGGCTTCGCGCCAGGTCCGAAGCGCCTGCTCATCGCACGCGAGGTGAAGGACCGCGGGCGGTTTCAGCGACATTTCGAGGAGCTTAGGCTGGACGATCTCGCCGTGGTGCGACACGCGAGCGCTCCGGAACTGCTGCGCGATTTCGGCCGATGGCAGGACGCGGCGTGGCGGCGCGATACGCTCGCGCTTCGTTAAAGACCGCGTACCGGGCGTTGGCCGCACAGGTGCGCAACGAAGAGGCCGGTCCGTCACGAATGTGTAATCATTCACCGCTAACGTCCAGCTTCCAGGGATTGAGCTCTATGACAACAACCTTCGATTTCCTCCGCCGCGAGCCGGAAATTCGCGCCTACAAGCGAGGCCAGACGATTTTCAAACAGGGAGATCCGGGCTCGGACTGTATGTTCGCCGTGGTCGAGGGGGCAATCAACATAGAATTAGA
>JAQGOD010000085.1 GCA_028293775.1 Gammaproteobacteria bacterium | reverse complement strand
GTAACGATCGCGATCCAAGGCTATCGCGTGCCGGATTATCAATAGGTCCATCGGCAGTCACTTCGGCCCGTATTGCATCTCGCCATCCCCAAACGACCAGTCCTCGCGGCCGGTATCCACCAGATTGATCCAGACATCCTGTTTTCGAACCCCGCCTTTCTCATGGATTTCATCGGCAATCTGACGATAGAACTTTTTCTTGACGTCGGTGGTTCTGCCGCCCACCCAGGTCACCTGGATGATAATGAGGCCGGCGGTGTAGTTAAGGCCAAGATACCCCTCTTGCGGGTAAATCATCTCGTCAGCGGCGTGACGATTGATGATTTGAAATTTATCGTGCGCCGGGACATTGGCGACTTCCACCATTGCCCGGTACACAGCCTCGCTCACGATTCGAATGAGTTCGCCCGAGGCATTTTTGCTGATGTCAATTCTCGCGAGCGGCATGATCGATCCCCTTTTGATTTGACTGCCGTCAGGCGGCAGCAACCCGGCCGCCAAGTACCGCCGACCGGTCGGGCTTGGGCACTAGAAATATGGCGAGCGATGCCAACAAACACGCCGCTCCCGCTGCGTACACGGCGGGGCTGTAGGTCAACAGTATCGTCCGGGTAAGGCCCGCGCCATAGGCCGCCGTGGCGCTGCCGAGCTGGTGGCACGCGAAAATCCAACCGAAGATCATCGCGCCGCGCTGCCTGTCAAACGCCGCGCTTGCGAGCTTCACGGTGGGCGGCACGGTTGCCACCCAGTCCAGACCATAGAACATCGCGAACAATGACAGTCCGTAGAGCGAGAAGTCCGAATGCGGCAACCATAAAAGCGACAGACCGCGCAGGCCGTAGTACCAAAAGAGCAGCTTGCGGTTGTCGAACCGATCAGAGAGCCACCCGGAGCCGATGGTGCCCACGAAGTCGAACGCGCCGATCATTGCTAGTACGGAGGCCGCTGGAATGGCTGCGAGACCGTAATCGCCGCACAGCGATATGAAGTGAGTTTGGATGAGCCCGCTGGTGCTCAAGCCACAGACAAAGAACGTGCCGGCCAGCACCCAAAAGGTCGAATTTCGCGACACCTGCCCCAATGCCCTGAGCGGTTCGGCGAAGTCCGGCCGCCAGGGGGCAAGCGCGGGTGTTGGCGCCCGTGGATCGGCGCCGTACGGCTCGAGACCCAGCTGCCGCGGATGATCGCGAAGCAAGCAGAATGCAAGAACTGAAATCGTGAGACAGCCCGCAACAATCGGCGCGACGGCCACCCGCCAACCATGGTGTTGAATCAGCATCGCGGCAAGCGGCAGGAAGATGAGCTGGCCGGTGGCTGAACTCGCCGTCAGTATCCCGAGCACAAGACCTCGTCGCCGCTCGAACCAGCGGTTTGCCACCGTTGCCCCCAGAACCAGTGCAGTGAGCCCGGAACCGATCCCTAGCACCAATCCCCAGAGCACGAAGAGCTGCCACAACGCGTTCATACGCGTGGCCAGCAGAAGCCCCGAGGCAATCAACAGCAGCGCAATGCAGACGATGCGTCGCAGTCCATAGCGCTCCATGAGTATCGCCGCAAAGGGGCCGAGCAGACCGAACAAAGCGAAGCGTATGGCGAGCGCCGAGGAAATCTGTCCCGTGGACCACCCGAACTCGCGGCTCAATGGACGCAGAAACGCTCCCGGGAGTCCGAGGGCGGCGGAGGAAATCAACATCGTCAGGAATCCAATCCCCATGACGACCCACGCGTAGTGAACGCCCCTGCGCTCAAGCCAGCGGGCGGCGGATTCGGCGACCACCTCAGGCTCCCGAGGAGCGCGGCCGCCGGCGCGATTTCAGCCGCCGGCGCGCCGCCGACAAGAACTCATCGGAGATCGGCTCGCCCTCCGTTGCCCTGGCGAGGATCAATCCGCCAACCATGCTTGCCAAGTCGGCCAACGCCCCCTCTCGATCGCTGCGCGGCACGCCTGTCTCTTGCACGCTTGCGAGGATCTTCAGCAACTCCTCGACGCCGGCCGCGTAGGCCGCACGGATCGGCGCATCGGCCGGTTCGCGCGCGACGTCGGCGGCGAACGCCGTCGCCGGACACGACCCACCGGGACTGCTGCGCGATTGCGCAGACAAATAGTTATCGGCCAGCGCCGCTCGCGCCAATGCGCGATCGCTCTTTTCACCGACGCGCGTTTTCCAGCGTTCGACCGACCGGCCGAATGCCCAGCGGCAGGCCTCCGCCGCCAACTCTTCCTTCGATTCGAAATGCCCGTAGAAACCGCCGTGCGTGAGGCCGGCCGCCGCCATCAGCTCGGCAACGCTGACATTGTCTATACCGCGTTCGCGGAACAGGCGCGCCGACGCTTCGGTGATTGCAGTTTTATTGTTGTCGGCTTGCTCTCGAGAAACACGCGGCACGAGGATTGATCCCAGGGGACATGAATATTGATGATACTCATCATATATAATACATGTCAATGATCATATATGCGCAGATAGAGAAAGCGGATGGCGGGCAAGCAAAGCACTGATTCGGTCGGCGACCAGCCGCGCCGCGGGAATCGTCTAGCAGTACCGTCAACGCCAGCGCGCCATTTTGCAGCCGGATACGGCCCTAGAGTTTCGCCGAGACCTGAGCAAAGAAATATCGGCCTACCACGTCAAATAGAGTCGAAGT
>JAQGOD010000057.1 GCA_028293775.1 Gammaproteobacteria bacterium | reverse complement strand
GGCGATTGCCGTGGCCAGGATTCGAGTCCCTTCGCCGAATTGCGGGAATTCAAACACGCCCACCGGGCCGTTCCAAAGAATCGTGCCGGCGGAAGCCACCAGTTTGGCGAGTGCCTCGGCCGAATCCGGGCCGATGTCGAGAATCATCTCGTTGGCCGAGACACTGCGCACATCCTTGACGTCGGCCTCCGCTTTGGCGGAAATCTCGGTGGCGACCACCACGTCCGTCGGCATGGGAATGACGATACCGCGCTTTTTGGACTGCTCCAGCAGGCGCTTGCAAATGTCCAGCATGTTCGGCTCGTACAGGGATTTGCCCACATTGAAGCCCAAAGCCGCCAGAAAGGTGTTCGTGATGCCGCCGCCGACAATGAGTTGGTCTACTTTGCTCAAGAGCGATTCGAGCACCGTGAGCTTGGTGGACACCTTGGAGCCGGCAACGATGGCGAGCAGCGGACGCGCCGGTTTCTCGAGAGCGGTTTCCAGCGCCGACAGCTCGCTCACCAGCAGAGGTCCGGCACACGCCACGGGGGCGTATTTCGCCACGCCGTGCGTGCTCGCTTCGGCGCGATGCGCCGTGCCGAACGCATCCATGACGAAAATGTCGCAAAGTGCCGCCATGCGCCGCGACAGATCCTCCGCGTCCTTCTTCTCCCCTTTGTTGAACCGCACGTTCTCCAGCAACACCACTTCGCCGGGTTTGACATCGACTCCGTCCAGCCAATCCTTCTTGAACCCGACCGGCACCCCCAGCAGTTGCGCCAAGCGCTTGGCCACCGGCGCCAAGGAAAACTCCTCGGCGTACTGGCCCTCCTCCGGCCGTCCGAGATGCGACATGACCAGGACCCGCGCCTTCGCCGTGAGCGCCGCCTGGATAGTGGGCAAGGCCGCGCGGATGCGCGCATCGCTGCTCACTGCCCCGCCCTGGATGGGCACATTCAGGTCCTCGCGGATGAGCACCCGCTTATCGCGCAGATCCAGGCCGGTCATTTTTGTGATGTTCAAGGACGGCTCTTAAGCGGCTTTCGACCAGGCCAATGTCGTATCGAGCATGCGGTTGGAGAAACCCCACTCATTGTCGTACCAGGCGCATGCCTTGACGAGCGTTCCTTCGATGACCTTGGTGAGCGTCGAATCGTACGTGCTCGAGGCTGGATCATGATTGAAGTCCACTGATACCAGCGGCTGGTCATTGTAAGCCAGGATGCCTTTGAGCGGACCGTTCGCGGCGGCCTTGATGGCATCGTGAATTTCTTGCACCGTGGTCTTGCGCGAGGCGTTGAAACTCAAATCCACCAACGAGACATTGATGGTCGGCACGCGGATCGCGAAACCGTCGATTTTGCCTTTCAGTTCCGGCAGCACCAAGCCCACGGCCGCGGCCGCACCGGTCTTGGTGGGTATCATGGACATCGTCGCCGAGCGTGCCCGGCGCAGATCCGAGTGATACACGTCCGTCAGGACTTGATCGTTCGTGTACGAATGAATGGTATTCATCACGCCGGCCAGGACACCGACCTTGTCGTGCAGCACTTTGACCAGCGGCGCCAAGCAATTGGTGGTGCACGAGGCGTTGGAAATCACCGTCATGCCGGACTTGAGGACACCGTGATTGACGCCGTACACGATGGTGGCATCCACGTCATCCCCGCCCGGCGCCGATATGACGACTTTTTTAGCCCCCGCCGTAAGATGGGCCGAAGCCTTGGCCTTACTGGTGAACAAGCCGGTGCACTCCAGCACGTAATCCACGCCCAGCTCGCCCCAGGGCAGCTTGGTCGGATCGCGCTGCGCGACCACGCGGATGCGATCGCCATTGACCACCATGGAATCGCCGTCGACATGCACTTCGCCGCGGAAACGGCCGTGCGCCGTATCGAAGCGCGTCAGGTGAGCATTGGTATTGGCGTCGCCCAGATCGTTGATTGCGACGATTTTAATGTCGCCGCCATGTTTGCCTTCGTAAAGCGCGCGCAGGATGTTGCGGCCGATTCGTCCATAACCATTGATGCCCACCTTGATTGCCATCTCTTAAAGCCCCTTATTGGTAGTCAACCCGCCTGCCGGCAGGAAGCCCGTAATTATCCGCCGCCGCAGCGCGGAAAGCACGAATCGGTCACGGTCTGCCCGCCGGATTGACTGGATTGAACTTAAGCACGAGCCCGAATGCCCTTTGCAAGGTCGCGGCGTGTCGGCATATCGAGACTTCTTATTTAGGAACAAAGCAAGGTATTCTCTCCGATGCGCCTCCCGCCAGCAATGCCGCGTGATCTTCGTCGCAAAGCCAAGTCCGGAACCGCAAACTTAAGTCTGGATATGTCTAACGCATTGAAGCGTTGCCATGACCCAGTTCACCGTCGTCGCATGAGTGCTTTGCTACCATTTACGTGATGCAAATTCTACAAATCACCGATCCTCATTTGTACGGCAGCGCGAGCGGTCGATTGCGCGGCGTTGAAACCGACGCGAGCTTGCGTGCCGCGCTCGACGATGCGATCGCGCGAGTCCCTGATTACCAGGCAATGCTGGTCACCGGTGATTTGGTGCAGGACGACAAGAGCGGCTATTTGCGTTTTCGCAGCTTCTTCGGCGGCATCAAAAAACCTGTGTTGTGCATTCCGGGCAATCACGACGAGCCCGAGATCATGCGCAAGGAATTGACGGGCGCACCGTTCGAAATTTGCGGCACGCACACTCTAGGCGACTGGGTGTTCGTCATGCTGGACAGTTACGATCCTGGCCACGTCGGCGGTCGGCTCACGAAAAATGAGCTTGCCCGCCTCGATGCAGCCCTTCTTGACTCGCCCAAGCACGCCATGGTCTGCCTGCATCATCATCCGGTTGACATGGGCAGCCGCTGGTTGGACAGCGTGGGTCTTGCCGAAGCCGAGGATTTTTGGCGCGTCATCGATGCCCACAAACACGTCCGTGCGGTGGTGTGGGGTCATGTGCACCAGGCCTTCGACGGCAGCCGCGCCGATGTTCGTTTGTTCGCCACCCCATCGACCGGCGCTCAATTTCTGCCCAAGAGCGATCGTTACGCCGTGGATTCGCGGCCCCCGGCCTACCGGAGTTTCGAGTTGCACGCCGATGGCCGTATCGACTCCCAGGTGCACTGGGTACAATCGGCCCAATTGCGCCAGACGGCGAGCTAGGCCAGGCTCCGATCTTCATGCGACGACTTACAATCGGCCGGCGATTGCTGGGACTGACGTGTTCGTGTCTTTTTCTCTGCGCCGCGGCTCGTGCCGACGGCCCGCTGCATGCGTTATGGGAACTGCACGGCAAGCACAACACGGTCTACCTGTTGGGCTCGATCCACGTACTTCGCCCCACCGACTACCCGCTCGCGCCGGCGATGCTCGCCGCATACAGCGACGCCAAGTCGATTTTCATGGAAGTCAACCTGCAGGAGATCGAGTCTGAGCAGATGCAGACTGAATTGCTGGCCAGCGCGCGATTACCTGAAGGCAAAACCTTACCCTCGATCATGGGCGCGCAGCGTTATGAGCGGGCCACTGCGCTGGCCCGCGAGTTAGGGATGGAGTTATCGATCTTCGATGGTTTTGCTCCCTGGTTTGTCGCCGAGGCGATATCCCAGCTGCAATTGCAGCAGCTGGGCTTCACGCCTAAGTCCGGCGTCGAAATGTTCTTCCTCGAGCACGCCCGCAGCGACGGTAAATCGGTGGCGGGACTGGAGACGGTGCGCGATCAGATTGCGCTGTTCGATGCCCTGTCGCTGGACACCCAGGCCGACTATTTGATTTCAAGCCTCGAGGAAGCCCACGACCTGCCCAAGGAAGTGGACGACATGGTGCATGCTTGGGCGAGAGGCGACACCGTCTGGTTCGCCGATCAAATGAAGTCCGAGCTCGGCCGCGACCCGAAGTTGTATCAGTCCGTGTTGGTCGCCCGCAATCGGAAGTGGATCCCGAAGATCGAGGCGCTGCTCAACGATGACAAGAATTACCTGGTCATCGTCGGCACCGGCCACCTCGTCGGCCAGGGCAGCGTGATCGAGCTGCTCAAGAAAGACGGGATCGCCGCCACCCAGCGCTAGTGCTGGTGCCCCTGCGCCTGGGCCTGGAGCGCGGCCAGCTGCTGTTGCTGCGCCGGCGTCAGCACCTTGAACACTTGTGCGCGCACCGATTCATGTTGCGTGATCATCTGGGAATGCAGCGCGCCGTCGTCCTGCGTCACTTGCGCCAGGACGTTGGCGTAGTTGGGGTCATTCGGCTGTGTTTGCTGCAGCTTCTGCCTATTGGCGCGCAGTTCCTGATGAAGGGTCTTCATTTGCGGCTGGGCGTTGGCCAGGATGGCTTTGACGGAAGCCTGCTGCTGTGCGGTCAAGTTAAGCTGGGCCAAGAGCTTGCCCATGCCATCATGCCCATGACGCCCGCCGCGCGGCCCGTGCGCACCCGGCGCTGCGGCGGTATCGTCCTGCGCCGCGATCGAGGTGCCGGCCGCTCCCGCTATCAGGGCCCCGGCCGCGAGCACGCCGGCGGCGAGCCAAGTGCGATTCGATTTCATAAGTGCTCCCATGCAGTTAAAAAGAGGTACGGCTATCCTAAGCTCGCACCGTGTGAACATGTGTCACAGGCGGCACAGGGGTCTGTTAAGAATTGCAAATCCGCGCGGCCTGCGCGTCAGGAGGCGCCGGCTGTGCCAGAGTAGGGGTACCGATATGACGAATAGCACTGCACCGCCCGCCGATTCCGACGCCGCACGCACGCCGCGCGTGCTGCTGGTCGATGACGACCGCGAGCTGTGCCAAATGCTGTCCGAATACTTGAGCGCCGAACACTTCGAGGTGAGGAGCGTGCATGACGGCGGCGATGCGCTGGCGGCATTGCAAACCGATGACTTCGAGATCGTGATTCTGGATGTGATGTTGCCGAGCGTCGGCGGCTTCGATGTGATGCGCACGCTGGGCGCCTCGTATACCACGCCCATACTCATGCTCACCGCGCGCGGTGACGATGTCGACCGCATTGTCGGCCTGGAATTGGGTGCGGATGACTACTTGAGCAAGCCCTTCAATCCACGCGAATTGGTGGCGCGGATTCGCGCCATTCTGCGCCGCGCCAACAACCGGCCGCTGCGCGGCAGCGTGCCCGACGAGCTTGCGGTGGGACCCATCGTCTTGAATACCGGCACTCGTCAAGTGCACGTGGCAGAGAAGCCGGTGGCGCTCACGGGCGCGGAATTTCGCGTACTGGAATTGCTCATGCGCTCGGCGGGCCAGGTCATTTCGCGCGACGCGATGACCGAGCAGGCCCTGGGCCGCAAGTTGGCGGCCTACGATCGCAGCATCGACACCCACATCAGCAACTTGCGCCGCAAACTCGATCTGGAGACCGGCAAGAATCCGGAAATCAAGAACGTGCGCGGTTCGGGTTATACCCTCACTTGGGCGCATGCATAGCCTTTTCCTGAGAATTTTCCTGCTGTTCTTGCTGGCGATGACGCTGATCGTCGGCAGCAGCATTGCCACGACCTATACGATCGTGTCGCGCGACAACGAGCCCTTGGACTCACAGCGCCGTCCCGCGCCGGCCATTCAGGCATCGGAGATACTCGCGCGCGGCGGGCTGGCCGAATTAAAAACCTGGCTCGAAGCCGGCCGCAAAGCGCTGGGCGACCGGGAGCTTTTCGTCGTGGGTTCGGACGGCCAGGATATTCTTGGCAGACGCATGCCCGAAAGCGCGCAGCGCCGCCTCGAGTCCTTTAACCGCGATCCGGTCCCCGGCAATTTTCGGCCCTCGCGCGCGGCCCCGCAGATCATCGCTCCGGACGGATCCGTTTATAGCGTCGTGCAGGCGGCGCACCGCCGCAGCATTTTCGGTGCGCTCAGCCTGCCGGAGATTTCGCTGACCATCCTCGGCATCGCGCTCGTGGTCAGTGCGCTGACCAGCTGGTGGCTGGCAGATCATCTAACCTCGCCCATTCGGCGCATTCAAGCAGGCGCGCAGGCTCTGGCCTCGGAAAATCTCGATGTGCGCGTCAGTGCCGGCCTGGAAGGCCGCAAGGACGAACTGGCCGTGCTGGCCCGCGACTTCGACGCCATGGCCGATCAGTTGCGTGCCAATCGCAGCGCGACCACGCAGCTGTTGCGCGACATCTCCCACGAGTTGCGCTCACCGTTGGCGAGAATGCGCGTGGCTTTAGGCCTCGCCCGCCAGCCGCCCGCGGATTGTTCGCGCCAGCTGGATCGATTGGAACGCGAGCTTGAACGCTTGGACGCCATGATCAGCCAAGTGCTCAAACTGGCGCGGCTGCACGGCACCGATGCGATGCTGGCGCGCGAGCCGTTCGAGCTCGACGAGGTGATCGAAGATGTCGTGCGCGATGCCAATTTCGAAGCCGCCGTGAAAAATTGCAAGGTGAATTTGCAGGGCGCATCCAACGAGGCCGTGCTGGGCAACCGCGAGCTGCTGCGAAGCGCGATCGAGAACGTGCTGCGCAACGCGGTTCGCTACAGTCCGGAAGGTGCTGTGGTCGACGTGATGGTGGCGCGGGCAACAACGGGGTTGGAAATCCGAATTCGTGATTGCGGGCCCGGCGTGCCCCCGGCTGAGCTGGAACGCATCTTCGAGCCCTTCTACCGAGTAGCCGAATCACGCGACCGCGATAGCGGCGGCGAAGGCATCGGGCTTGCCATTACCGCCCAGGTCATGAAGGCTCACGGGGGCTTGAGCCGTGCCGCCAATACGCCCGGCGCCGGCTTGGAAATCCTACTCAGCTTGCCCGAGAGTGCCATCGCTGTTTAGAGTGCTCGACCATGAGCCTGTTTCAAGAAGCCTGCAAATACATCCCCGGCGGCGTCAACTCGCCTGTACGAGCTTTTCGCGGAGTCGGCGGAGAGCCGATTTTCTTCAAGAAGGCCAAGGGCCCCTATGTGTTCAGCGCCGATGATCGGCGCTACATCGATTACGTCGGTTCATGGGGCCCGATGATATTGGGCCACGCGGATCCACAAGTGATCAAGGCCGTGCAAGAAGTCGCTGCCGACGGTTTGAGCTTCGGCGCCCCCACGGAGCTCGAAACCAAGCTGGCTCGGCGCGTGATCGAACTCATGCCGTCCATCGAGCTGGTGCGCTTCGTCAGTTCCGGCACCGAGGCAACCATGAGCGCCATCCGGCTGGCCCGCGGCTTCACGGGGCGCGACACCATCGTCAAGTTCGAAGGTTGCTATCACGGTCACTCCGACTCGCTGCTGATCAAGGCCGGCTCGGGCGCCTTGACCTTGGGCGTACCCACCTCGCCCGGCGTGCCTAAGGCACTGGCGATCCACACCGTCACCCTCAACTACAACGATATCGAGCAAGTCCAAAGAGTGTTCAAGCAAATCGGCGAGCAGGTAGCCTGCGTCATCGTCGAGCCGGTCGCGGGCAACATGAATTGCGTGCCGCCGGCAGCGGATTTTTTGCAGACGCTGCGCCGCGAATGCGACCGGGTCGGGGCGGTGCTGATTTTCGATGAAGTGATGACCGGCTTTCGCGTGGCATTGGGCGGTGCGCAGTCCTTGTACGGCGTGCGGCCGGACCTGACCACGCTCGGCAAGATCATCGGCGGCGGCATGCCGGTGGGCGCCTTCGGCGGCCGGCGCGACATCATGCAGCAGCTGGCGCCGTTGGGCCCGGTGTACCAGGCGGGAACGTTGTCCGGAAATCCCGTGGCGATGATTGCCGGCCTGACCACGCTTCAACTCATCAGCGCGCCCGGATTCCACCAACACCTGAGCGCCATGACCGACATCTTGGTGGAACGGCTGGCGACGGCGGCAGCCGGCGCCGGCGTCGCGCTCGCCACGAATCACGTCTGCGGCATGTTTGGATTTTTCTTCACGTCCGAACGCGACGTCGATCGCTATGCCAAAGTCATGGCCTGCGATGTCGAGCGCTTCAAGCGGTTCTTCCACGGCATGCTGAGCGAAGGGATTTACCTCGCACCCTCCGCATTCGAAGCGGGATTTTTGTCGGCGGCGCATACTGCGGCCGACATCGAAACTACCGCCGTCGCCGCCGCGCGCGTCTTCGCCTCTTTGAATTAATGCGCGCCTTTGCCTGGTTCGTGGGTGCGATAGTGCTCGCCGGGCTGATCGGTGCGCTGATCGCCTATCCGGCCTACGAAGCCACGGCCACCTTCGCCCACTTCGCATTTCATCGAGTCGCCAGCCGCGTGGCGATGCTGGTGCTGATCGCGGAACTGGTATGGCTATGCCGGCACTTGAAGCTGACGCGCAAGCGCGATTTCGGCTACGGCTTGCCGTGGCGCCGATTTCTCAAGGTGAGCTTTCTGTGGGGAGTCATCGGGATGATGAGCGCGGGCGTCGGCGCGTGGTTCTTGTTGTCGACGCACCTGCGGGTTGTCAGCCCCGACTTTGGTCCGACGGCGCTCAACTTTGTGCGCATCTTTATGATGGGCCTCGCTTCCGGGATCGCGGTCGCGCTCCTCGAGGAAACCGTCATGCGCGGCGCCATGCATACGGCCATCGAGAGCGAATCGGGATCGTGGATGGCGGCCCTGCTCACCGCCCCGTTATTCGCCGTGCTGCATTTTTTCGCCAAGGCCAGGATCGCGCCGGACGATGTGGGTTGGGGCAGCGGCTTCGATTTGCTGTTGCGCTCTTTCTCGCCCTTATCGCAGCCTTCGCTGGTATTCGATTCGTTTCTCTCCTGGCTGGCCGTGGGACTGATCCTGAGCCTCACGCGTGTTCTCACCGGCAACATTGCCGTGGCAATCGGGCTGCACGCCGGTTGGGTCGTGGTGCTGCGCATGCTGCAGGAGGCAACCACCAGCGGCGAGGCGGCGCGCGATTCATTTTGGGTCGGCCGCTTCGACGGGTTGCTGGGGTTTTGGATGCTGCCGTGGGGTGCATGTATAGCCGGCGCGCTGTGGCTATCGCGCGGGCTATGGGTTCCCCTGGCGCGCCAAAGGACTCAACAGGTCTAGCCGCTGGATCGGATCGGTAAGTTCCAGGCAGAATTGTTTTTCCGCCGCGGGTATGGGCAGAATTTCCGCAAGGCGAAATCCTACCCACGCCGCATTTTCAAGCTGCATCTCCATGCCGACATAGACCTCGCCCAGCTCCGGCAACACCGTTTTCAGCAGCTCGGCTAAATGCGCGTGCCGCTCCGGCACGGGCGTTGCAGCTTCCTCTTCCAAGCACTGCACTTGCGCCATGTTCAATCCGTCGGCTTGCCGGCTGCGGCTCGTGATGCGAAAGCGCCGCTCGCCGACGCAAGAGAGGCCGAGAAACCCATCGGAGAGCTGATGAAAATCGACGATTTTCGCCATCGTGCCCACATCAAAAGTCTCGGCGGGGCCGACTTCGCTGCCCTCGCGGATCAAGGCCACGCCGAAGCGCTGGTCTTGCCGCATGCAGCTTCGCACCATGTCCATGTACCGCGTTTCAAAAATACGCAGCGGCAGAGGACCGCCTGGGAATAGCACGATGTTGAGCGGAAATAATGGGATGGAGGGCGGCGCGGACATCACCGGGCCTGCAGCGCCGCGAGCAACTTTTCGTGCAGTCCACCGAAGCCGCCGTTGCTCATCACCAGGATCTGGTCGCCGTCCCCGGCCTCTTTAACCAATCCTTGCACCAGCGCATCGACCGTATCCGCGAGGCTAGCCCGATCGCCCATGGGCGCCACCGCAGCGGCGAAATCCCAGCCCAAGTCCTTTGGATTGAGGAACCAGGTCTTGTCGGCCGCCGCCAATGCCGGCGCCAGTTCGTCACGATGCACGCCCAGCTTCATGGTATTGGAGCGCGGCTCCACCACGGCAATGATGCGTGCCAGGCCCACGCGTGCGCGCAAGCCGCGCAATGTGGTCTCGATGGCCGTGGGATGATGCGCGAAGTCATCATAGACCGTTACGCCCTTCACCACGCCGCGCACCTCCATGCGGCGCTTGACGCCGCGAAACGCATTGAGCGCGCGCGCGGCGCTTTCGGGAGCAACGCCCACGTGATTCGCCGCGGCGATCGCCGCCAAGGCATTCATGACATTGTGTTCGCCGATCAACTCCCACGTCACCTCGGCAACGGCGCGGCCTTTGAAATGCACGTCGAATCGGCTCGCGGCCGATTCGTCAGCGATGTGTGCTGTCCAGTCGGCGCCCGCCTTTTGCAACGAAAAGAATTCGCTCGGAGTCCAGCAACCCTCGCTCAACGTTCTCTTGAGCTCTGCATCTTCGCCGTTCACGATCAATCTGCCCGCCCGCGGCACCGTGCGCAGCAATTGGTTGAATTGCCGGCGGATGGAAGCTACGTCCGGATAAATATCCGCATGATCGTATTCCAGATTATTCAGGATGGCCGTGCGCGGACGGTAGTGGACGAACTTGGCGCGCTTGTCGAAAAAGGCGGTGTCGTACTCATCGGCCTCGATAACGAAGAAAGGCGGCTTGCCCAAGCGCGCGCTGCAGTCGAAATTGCTCGGTATGCCGCCCACCAAAAACCCCGGCTCGAGCCCCGCATGCTCCAGTATCCAGGTGA
>JAQGOD010000034.1 GCA_028293775.1 Gammaproteobacteria bacterium | reverse complement strand
ATGACAGCCACGCAACCGGCTTCATCGGCTCTCGTGGCCGCGGGACGCATGAACTGCGCTGGGTCATGGGCCGCATCGATATCATCACCAGCACGCTTGGCAAGGCATTGGGTGGGTCCAGCGGCGGCTTCGTCGCCGCGCGCAAGGAGATCGTGGGATGGCTGCGCCAACGATCCCGTCCCTATTTGTTCTCGAACAGCATTGCACCCACGGTGGCCGCGGCCACGATCCGGGTGCTGGACTTGCTGGAGAGCTCGCCGCACCTTCGCGATCGCGTGCATGAAAATGCGCGCTACTTTCGCGAGCGCATGCAGGCCTTGGGCTTCAATCTGGTGCCGGGCGAGCATCCCATCATACCGGTGATGCTGGGGGATGCGCCCTTGGCCGGGCGTCTGGCCGAGCGGATGCAGCAGGAAGGCATTTACGTCGTCGCATTCTCGTTTCCGGTGGTGCCCCATGGAAAAGCGCGAATTCGTACCCAAATGAATGCTGCGCACAGCGCGCAGCAATTGGATCAAGTCATTGATGCGTTTGGTCGTTCGGCGCGCGACCTCGGCGTTATCCATTAGAGGCAGCACATGAAAGCACTCGTCAAGGCCCGCGCGGAACCTGGCATCTGGATGCAGGACGTGCCTGAGCCCACGGTCGGTCACAACGACGTTCTGATCAAAGTGCATCGCTCAGCGATCTGCGGCACCGACATGCACATCTATAATTGGGATGCGTGGGCGCAAAAAACCGTGCCCGTACCCATGGCCGTGGGCCATGAGTATTCCGGCGAGATCGTCGAGGTGGGAAGCGAGGTACGCGGTTTTGAGATCGGCGATCGGGTGTCTGGCGAGGGGCATATCACCTGCGGCCATTGCCGTAATTGCCGCGCAGGACGCCGGCACCTGTGCCGCAACACCTCGGGTGTCGGCGTGAATCGCCCGGGAGCTTTCGCCGAGTACCTGACTATTCCGGCTACCAACGTATTCAAATTGCCGGGAGCCATCGATGATGAGATTGCTTCCATTCTCGATCCGCTGGGCAATGCCACGCACACGGCATTGGCATTCAACGTGGTCGGCGAGGACGTGCTGATCACCGGCGCAGGCCCTATCGGCGTGATGGCGGTGGCCATTGCACGTCATTGCGGCGCGCGCCACGTGGTGATTACGGACATCAATGACTATCGGCTGGACTTGGCGAAAAAAATGGGCGCCTCGCGTGCGCTCAACATATCGCGCGAGTCACTGGATGATGCCATGCGCGATTTAGGCATGGAGGAAGGTTTTGATGTGGGCTTCGAGATGTCGGGCAATGCGGCGGCGCTGCGCGAATTGCTGCGCACCATGAACCATGGCGGCAGCGTTTCCATGCTGGGCATTCCGCCCGGCGATGTCGCGATCGATTGGAATCAAGTCATTTTCAAGGGCCTGACCATCAAAGGCATCTATGGCCGGGAGATGTTCGAGACCTGGTACAAAATGGCGAGCATGCTGCAAAGCGGCCTCGACATTCGGCCGGTGATAACGCATCGCTTGGGGATCAACGACTATCTGGAAGGCTTTCAGATCATGAATTCCGGGAAGTCCGGTAAAATCACGCTCGACTGGTCGAGTCTTTAGCGCTCGCGCGGCTCGCGGCACCAGCAATAGGAATACAGGCCGCGCGGGTCCTTGAGTTGGGTGATTGCCCGCGCCTGTTCGAGCAAGGGATCGAGAATGCGCTCGACTTCGGTTCTTTGCGGCATGAGGCCCGCCATGCGGCCCAATCGAACGGTCTCCGAGCGTATTTGCATCAACAACTGTTCGCGCAGGCTGAGTTCCGGCTCGATGTAATCGAGATCGTAGTCGCTGCCCAGTTGCGCCAATTTCGCCGCAGCCTCGATGGCGTCTTTCAGTCCGCCCAGTTGGTCCACCAAGCCAATGCGCTGGGCATCGGCCCCCGCCCAAACCCTGCCTTGTGCAATCTTGTCCACCTCTTCGAAGGACTTTTTCCTGCCGTCGGCAACACGGTGCACGAATTGCGCGTAGGCATGGTCTACCGATGCCTGTAGAAGTTGCTTGGTGACGGGCCCCAGCGGGCGATCGATGCGTAAATCACCGGCCAGCGGCGTGGTGCCGATCCCATCGGTTTTGATGCCGATTTTATCGAGCGTGCGCTCAAAAGTCGGGATGTAAGAGAACACGCCGATCGAACCGGTGATCGTGGTGGGGCTCGCGAATATCTGATTCGCGGCCGCTGCAATGTAGTAGCCGCCGGAGGCGGCATAGGTGCTCATGGAAACCACGACCGGCTTGCCGGCCTTGCGCAAGGCTTGTACTTCACGCAGGATTTTTTCGGAGGCGAACTCGCTCCCGCCCGGGCTATCGACGCGCAACACCACCGCTTTGACCGCCTTGTCGTAGCGCGCCTCGCGCAGCAAGTTCGATGTGCTCTCGCCGCCAATCGAACCTGGCGACTGGTGTCCGTCGAAGATTTCTCCCGAGGCGACGATGATGCCGACTTTGGTGTCGGATTTCGATTTCAGCACATGCTTGGCGCGCACGGCGGCCAAGTACTG
>JAQGOD010000017.1 GCA_028293775.1 Gammaproteobacteria bacterium | reverse complement strand
CATCGGCATCTATGCCCCGGTGCTTCTGGCCCTGTGCCGCGTGGGCCAGGGAATCGGATTGGGCGGCGAATGGGGCGGCGCCGTATTGCTTGCCACCGAGAACGCACCACCCGGCAAGCACGGCTGGTACGGCATGTTTCCCCAGCTTGGCGCACCCCTCGGGCTGATCTTCTCGATCGGCGCATTCCTCTTGATCAGCAACAATTTGACCGATGCACAGCTATTCACGTGGGGTTGGCGTGTGCCGTTCTTGGCGAGCACGGTACTCGTGGCCGTGGGCCTTTACATACGCTTGCAGCTGGTCGAGACCCCGGCATTTGAGCGCAGCATCGCGCAAGGTGAAAGAGTGCGGGTACCTTTCGCGGTCGTGTTTGCAAAATATCCTGCGCACCTCGTCTTAGGCACCCTGGGTTCCACCACCACTTTCCTGGTGTTCTACCTCGCCAATATTTTCGCCTTGAACTGGGCGACTCAATCGCTGGGCTTCCCACGTCAGCCCTTTTTGGTCATGCAAATGATAGCCGCCGTATTTTTTGGTTTGACGATTCCGGTCGCAGGCTCGCTTGCCGATCGCATCGGCGGGCGCAATATTTTAATCATCGTGACACTGCTCATCATCGCCTTTGGTTTTGCTTTTCAGCCGTTGCTGGGCCGGCACGACACGGCCGCCGTGTTCCTTTTTTTGGCATGCGGCTTCGGCTTGAGCGGCCTCTCGTATGGTCCGCTAGGCAGTGCATTGGCGACCTTGTTTCCCACGCCGGTCCGCTACACCGGCACGTCGCTCGCGTTCAATCTCGCCGGCATTTTAGGCGCATCGCTGGCCACGCCCATTGCAACCTGGCTGGCGCAACACTTCGGACTGGCTTATGTGGGGTATTATTTGTCGGCGGCGGGCCTCCTGACGCTGGGTGCCCTGATACTCATTAAGGGGGAGAAATGATTAGACAGAAAAGAATAATCGCGGTCACGTGGTTGTGCGCAGGTTTTCTGCTCGGGGTCTTGCCCGCAAACGCCGCCGACGAATACGACGCAGCCGTCATGCACGCCGGGCGTCCTGCCGACGATTCGAAGCGCGACGCACTGGACCACCCGGCGCAGATGCTGCGTCTCGCGGGTATCAAGGCCGGCATGAAAGTCGCCGACGTGCTCGCAGGAGATGGGTACTACAGCGAACTGCTGAGCTATGTCGTGGGACCCAAGGGCCAGGTGTTGATGATCAACAATCTTGCATTCGACAATTGGAGCCAGCCGGCATTGCAGAACCGCTTGGCGGGCAAGCGCTTCACCAACGTGACGCATGAAACCGTCGATCTTAACGATATGAAATTGGCCCCTGCGAGTCTGGATGCCGTTCTCCTGGTCAAGGTATATCACGACATGTACTGGGTGGATTCCACTCCCAAGAGTCCCTGGCCGAAGATCGACGTCAGCGGCGTGCTCGATCAATTATCAAAGGCGCTCAAGCCCGGCGGCGTCCTGTTGCTGATTGATCATTCGGCCAAGGCTGGCCATGGAAAATCCGACGCGGGCGAGCTGCATCGAATTGAAGAAGCCTTCGCGGTCAAAGATTTCACTGCGCACGGATTTAAAGTTGTCGCCAAGAGCGATCTGCTGCGAAGACCGGACGATGCGCGGGAACTCGTCAGTTACAAGGGCCCCGCGGTCGGCAAAACGGACCGCTTCGTCCTGGTGTTTCAGAAAATCTGACGTTGCCGCTGCGCGCCTGCACTGGGCTCGCGCCGGAGGCGCGCCCCCTCAAACGACGGAGTTCAACCAGCGCGACATGGTCGAGGAATCCATGGCGCCTGAATGGCGGCCAATCTCCTTGCCCTTTCGAAAAACGATCATCGTGGGAATTGCGCGGATATTGAAACGCGCTGCGGGTGCAGGTTCGTCCTGGGTGTTCAATTTTGCGAATCGCAGCTTCGGTTCCATGTGACGCGCCGTGGATTCGTAGAACGGCGCCATGGCGACACACGGGCCGCACCACGGAGCCCAAAAATCCACCACTACCGGAAGATCGCTGCGGCCTATCTGCTTGTCGAAATTCGCCGCGGTCAATTCAACCGGCTTGCCTTCAAATAGAGGCGAGTGACACTTAGGACAGCGCGGTGCGTCTTTCAGCCGATCGCTCGGCAGCCCCACAACCGAATCGCAGTGTCCGCAAACCACTTCTGTGCGCTCACTCATACTTCACCTATTTAGGTTGAGCTACCAAGATCAAGAAACTGTCGGGAACAACGGTCGCGCGTGGCCTTGGCTGCTCTTCGGTCGCCGCGGGCGGCGGACCGAATTGTGCGGCGGCGAGGTAAATCTTGTGCGTCACCGGATCAAGTGCCATGGTGCGGGCGCTGACCTGCGTCGTCACGGTGGCGATCACGCGATATTCGTTGGGCGAATCCTGGTGAATCACAGTCAGGGTGCCGTCGATGCCGTTGGAGCTGAATACCAAGCCGAGCTCCGCGTCGTATACGGTCGAGTCGGAGCCTCGACCGATGACGACTTGGGCAATGGACTTGCCGGACACCGAATCGGTCACGGCCAGGACTTGGTTTGCGCACACAGAAAACAGCCGATGGTTACCCACATCGAAAGCAAGGCCGGTGGGATTTGCGCATTCTTTCAATGGCCAGTTGGCTTTCACGGCAAGGGATTTGGCATCGATGAGAACCATCCTGCCCGGGGCGTTATTGATGTTCACATAGACGTGTCCGGTGCCGTCGGTGGCCATGGCCTCCGGCGGACCGGGCAGGGTAACGGTGCCCACGACTTGCAGCGTGCCCGCGTCGATTACCGAAATATTCGCGCTCTCGCGATTTCCCGTAAAAATATGATTTTGCTGCGGCTCGTAAAG
>JAQGOD010000498.1 GCA_028293775.1 Gammaproteobacteria bacterium | reverse complement strand
TATCTCGTATGCGCGCAGCATCACAAGGGCGCGGGCGATGGAGTCCGATGTGCTGATCGCCTACCAGATGAACGGGCGCGATCTTACGCCCGATCACGGCTATCCATTGCGCGCCATCGTACCGGGGCACTACGGCATGGCGTCCGTCAAGTGGCTGACCAACATTGCTGCCGTCACGCAGCCCTTCCAAGGCTACTGGCAGACCGCCGACTACGCCTATTGGGACGATTCCGCGGGAATGCCGATTCGCCGGCCTCTCGCAGAGATGAAACTGAAGTCCCAGATCGCACGCCCCCGCGTTTATGAGAGGCTCGAGCCCAATCGGCCCTACACCATTTTCGGCGCCGCCTGGGCGGGAGACACAGACGTCACCGAGATCTGGATCAGCCTCGATGGAGGCGCGTCGTGGGTTCAGGGCGATTTCGTGGACCCGATAAACCGGCACGCATGGCGCCGCTGGAAATACGACTGGATTACGCCGGCAAAACCGGGTTGCTATACGCTGCTGGCGCGTGCGACGGGAGCCGACCAGCGCGCCCAACCGGACGGCCACAATCCAAATTTCGGCAGCTACGTGATCGATCACCCGCTGCCGATCGAGGTTTTTGTCGGCGCGCCTTGAAACGCGCCCGGCGGGAATTGTGGTTACAACCAGTTGCCTGGTCCCCGCTCAACAGCCGCGGCAGATGTTTCCGATTGCGTGATCGACGGCAATTTCATCAGGGGTGGGTTTGAGCATGGCGTCCGGAACCGAAGAATCGGCCGAGGTCGGCTGATGATGCGGTGGAAGCGGCGCAGTGCCGGTGAGGCGGGGATCCGGCGTCAGCGAGGGTGGGACGGCTGGATTCGCCGGAGCCATCAAGCCACGCATCCCCGACTCGTGCATCCCTGACCCATGCATGCCTGACCCGTGCATGCCGCCGCGGGCATCAGCGGCAGAGAGCCCGGCTAGAACGAACACCGCAGTCGCTATGATAAGCTTTCGCATTTTGCACTCCTTCAAAAGGTTGGCATTGAAACGGCTTCGACACTCTTGTGTTGAGGCCGCGTCTGCACCTCAACGGCTCCATGCGAGATCCGGTGCGGATGCGTGAACACTTCGAAGCCGTCCGCGCGCGCGATGGCTGCAAGCGTGATGCCTGCTGCATCCGCCATGCGCACGGCCAGCGCGGTTGGCGCCGAAACCGACACCATCAGCGACGCGCCGGTCGCAGCGCTTTTCTGCACCATCTCCACTGACACCCGGCTGGTGAGAAGAATGATCCCCTCGCCCGCCTCCATGGATCCACGCGCCAGTGCACCCGACAGCTTGTCGAGCGCAATATGACGGCCGACGTCCTCGCGCAGGGCAACGATGCCGCTCGCGGCATTCCAAAAAGCCGCGGCATGTACCGCGCGCGTCTCGACGTTGAGCTTTTGACGCGATGGCAGGCTTCGCATGGCCGCCATGATCTGTTCGGGCGAGAATTGCCGGCCGGGCGCGACAATGGCCGCAGGACGCATCGCTTCCGCGATCGATTCGATGCCGCACAATCCGCACCCGGTCGGTCCCGCGATGTGCCGCCGCCGCTCCCGCAGGCGATCGGCTTTCGCCTGACTGAGCCACATCCGCAGTTCGACACCGTCATCAAGCTGCACGACGTCCAATGAATCGATGTCAGCAGGCGAACCGATGACGCCCTCGTTCAGGCTGAAGCCGACCGCGAAATCCCGCAAGTCCTGCGGTGTCGTCATCATGACCGCATAGGTCCCGCCATTATATGTAAGCGCCACGGCCGTCTCTTCCGGAATCGAACGACTGCCGACGCTGGGACTGCCTTCGCGCCAAATCTGGCGATGGACGCATTCCATCCCAATCATGATTGACGACACTCCAGCTGATATTCGCGATCTCCGGCGGCGCATCCCGGTTAATCCGGGCGGAGGAGCAACCAGAATTTAAAATATCGCGATCTAACCGGGCACTCTCAACTAAAAACGAATTTAGATTTCTGAAAACTGGCTTGGCCAAAGCCCATTCGGCGCCGCTCTGAAGTTCGCGCGTCGATGCGAGCAACGCGAATGACCCGAACGTCGGCCGTAATGGCTGACCTGATGGCTATGGAGAATGAACATGAAAATGAGTCACAAGTTGATAACGCTGGGCCTTGCATTTGGCCTGCTCGGCAGCACCTGTGCCTTCGCAAAGCCGTCGCCGTATTTCGAAAACGGCCGTCCTTCGCACGAGGAAAAGGCGGTCACGGGTCATATTCCGGCAACGGAAATACCTGGCGTGACCGGCTATGCGCGTCTTCCGTCAGCCCACGCGGCCAAGGATGACTGGCCGTCCGATATGATTCTGGACTGACGCAGCCGATGCCGGCCTTACGTCACCGGGTCAATGTTCACCTCGATCGGGGTTCACCAACGTGGCCGCCCGCACGGCGACTGCCCTAGTAAAAACAAATCGCGAATCCGTGCGCACTCCCCTCCATTTAACACGCGGTCATTGATCGGCGCACGCTTACGTTTGGTTCGCGCCGCGCCGGACATTCATTCGGATTGGTTGAACG
Source organism: Gammaproteobacteria bacterium (assembly GCA_028293775.1). The sequence continues at coordinate 987 of JAQGOD010000498.1, read as the reverse complement.
GGAATTTAGTGGAGACGGTAAATAGGCATTCCCATCTCCAGTCTATCGCGACGTCGGCGTTTGCTCTCTTGAGGCGCCAGCGTCTGGCAACGACCAGTGGCGGACAGTCCGCCCATCCCAATGGAGAATGTTATGAGAGGACGAGTGATGATGATTTTGGCAAGCGCGGTGCTTGCCGGCAGCCTTCTTGCCACCGGTGCACAGGCCCGCGGTGGCGGCGGCGGACACGGTGGCGGATTTGGCGGTGGCCACATGGGCGGCAGCTTTGACGGCGGCCACATGGCTGGCTTTGGCGAAGGTCATATGGATGGCATGGGCCAAGACCACTTTGGCGGCGGACGTCGTTTCATCGGTCGCGGCCTCTACGGCAATGGCCTCGATTGCCCGTACTACGATTCATACACTTCGCCGTACACCTGCGATTACTGAACGGTAGAGCGTCCGGAAGCCGGCGGCGGGCGGTTTTCGTAGCCTTCATGGACTCACCTGGAGAATTGGCGAAGCGAACGCCAGCCCTCCCGGGTGAGCTCAACTTGCAAGAGGTCTCTCGTCTCTAGCTCCGCAACCACTCTGCCCCGCGTTTGAATTCGAATTTAATGTCCTAAACCCCAATTTAATGGCTCCCCCGCGCGATGCGTCTATCCTTTGGCGATCCGCTCGAGGTTCGAACGGCGGGAGTATCGGGTTTTTCACGACGGAGCGACTGATATGGGCATTGAGGGACAATTCGCAGGCATCGCAGCTCTGACACGGCGTCAACCGGCGTTTGTCAGAGACGGACGCGGCAAAGGCTATCTCTCCGACATCGGCCGCTTCGCGATGCTCGAAAGGGACCAGGAGTACAGGCTCGCCAAGCGTTGGCGCGAGCACGGCGACCGTGACGCCGCGAATCAGCTTGTGACAAGTCATCTGCGTCTCGCCGCCAAAGTCGCCATGGGCTACCGCGGCTACGGGCTTCCGGTTTCGGAAATCATCTCCGAAGGCAAT
>JAQGOD010000488.1 GCA_028293775.1 Gammaproteobacteria bacterium | reverse complement strand
GGTCGCAAGCTTCGATGATGAAGGGGTAATCGGACCTCGTGACTGGTACCCCGGCGGCGGCGGCGAATCGGGCTTTGTCGTGCCGGATCCCCGCGATTCCAATATCATTTACAGCGACGCCGAGAATCAATACCAACGCTTCGATCGACGCTCCCAGCAGTCCCAATCCATTAGTCCCGACCCCATCGACAATTCGGGGCATCCCGCGAGCGAACTCGACCATCGCTTCAACTGGACCGCGCCCCTGATGCTCTCGCCGCACGACCCCGAAGCCCTCTATGCCGCTTCCGAGGTCGTATGGAAGTCGACGGACCGGGGCATGAGCTGGAAAATCATCAGCCCGGATCTCACTCGGAACGACAAGACTAAGCAAACGGCTTCCGGTGGCCCGCTGACCAAGGACATCACGAGCGTCGAGTATTACGACACGATTTTTGCGTTGGCCGAATCCCCGCTGCGCAAGGGGAAGCTGTGGGTCGGCACCGATGATGGATTGGTGCAGATCTCCGAGGATGACGGCGCTCATTGGCGCAACGTCACCCCTGCCTCGATGCCGGCTTGGAGCACGGTAAGCACGGCGGAGCCCTCGCATTTCGACCCCGCAACGGCATACATCGCGGTGGACCGGCACCGGCTCGATGACATTGCGCCGTACGCGTGGAAGACGGTGGACAATGGCAAAACCTGGATTGCGATCTCCGCAGGATTGCCGCACGGTGCCGTGGTGCACGTGGTACGTGAAGATCCCGTACGCCGTGGCTTGCTGTATGCGGGTACTGAAGTGGGCTCTTTTGTATCCTTCGACGACGGTGCACATTGGACTGCCCTACAACACGGCATGCCCGTAACTCCGGTTCATGATCTGACCGTGCACGGTGATGACTTGGTGGCAGCAACGCACGGCCGCGGATTTTGGATCTTGGATAATGTGACGCCTTTGCGCCAAGTGCAGTCCGCACCGGATGATCTCGTGCTGTATTCTCCAGCCACGGCCCTGCGGCTTTACTATCCCGAAGAAGTGAACTCCCGCCGCCCGGTCGGGCCGAATCCTCCGGCCGGCGCCATCATCGACTATGTGCTCAACACGGCAGCCACGACGGAACTGACCGTCGATATCTTCAATGCGCAGGGCGAGCGCATTCGCCATCTGTCCAGCACCAAGACCAACAAGGAGGTGCAGCCGCCCGAGTGGCCCGATCGGCTGGTACCTACCGATTTGATCCCCGCGCATGCGGGCATGAACCGGCTCGTGTGGGATTTGCGCTATGACGATCCCACCCAAATTCCGGGCGCCTTTTACCAAGACCAGGCCCCGCGAGGACCGCTGGTCCCGCCCGGCCATTACCAAGTCCGACTCACTCTAGGTGACAAGAGCCGCACCGCGGATCTCACCGTTATCGCCGACCCTCGGGTTGGCGATCGAGACGGCGCAATCGCTGTTAAAACAGCCCTTGCGCTGGCGACTTACAAGGACATCGATGCGCTGCATCGGGCGGTGAATGATATTCGCGCTCGGCGCTTGGCGCTCAAGAGCTCACCCACTTCGCATGAAGATGCGAAACTCGCAAGCGTCGAGGAAGCCCTCATGCAAGTGAAAATGAACGGCTCCGAAGCCGGCCTGGCATTTCCCGGCATGCTTAACGAGCAGCTTGCCGCGTTCGCGGGGACACTCGAAGACGCCGACACACCGCCAACTCACCAGCAACAGGCGCTCTATGAGTCCCTGCACCAGAAGCTGCAGGCTCAGCTAACCCGGTGGCAAAGCTTGAGCCAGAATTGAAGGCAGCCTACTCCTCGTCGTTGGATTCGCCCTCATCGGAAGCGGAATCATCGGCGCGCAAGGCGGGCAAATGCGCACCGCTCAGCGCTTGATTGAGACTGACCAGTTGCTCGCGCCAAATCTTTGCCGAGAATGCGGCAAGCGCCAGCCAGTTTTGGGTTAAGTTTTGCGCCGCCGATAGTTGCGCCTGCGTGGGCGCGGCGTCGGCGGCGAGTACTTGCTCGTACAAGCCGGCGATTTCGCCGTTGACGTGCTCCAGCCCTCGATGCGCGCCGCTGTCCGGAGCGCTCGCAGCGGCGTCCGCTCCGGACTCGAGCAGCGTCTGCAATTGCTCATCCAGCGCTTTGGCGAGACCCGCAATCGGCTCAGCTTGCCCGGGCTTGCGCATTTTTAGTTGCGAGCGCAAAGACTTCGTTTGCAGCAATGTCCTGGTACTCGCATCCAGCGCCTTCGCTAGATCCTGCGCAAGGGCAAACTGCGCCGCGTAATCTTGTTGGGCAATGCTCACCCGGGGGTCCGCAAGTACCGTCAGAGACTGTTCCGACTGGCGCGGGCCGACTTGCAAACGCACGCGATAGGTGCCGGGAATCGCAAGGGGACCTGAAGGCTCGAGCGGCGTATCGAACGGCACTGCCGAAATGGGAAAACTGCGCTTGGCAGCTCGTGGCGCGGTGTAGTGCAAGTCCCAGACAAATCGATGCATCCCCGCCCCTGTCGCCAGAGCGTGTGGCTGGCGTATCCAATAAGACGGAATGAGTTCGCGAGCGCGCTCCTCGTTGGTGAAGCCAGCGTCAGTACTCGCGGCACGGCGCACAACAGCTCCCTGCGAATCGAGCACCTCGATCGTCACCGCGCCCTTCGCCGCCTGTGGAAGGAAGTAGTCGATGACGGCGCCGTCAGGGGGATTGCGCCCAGCCGGCTCATCGGGCGGAATAGGTGTATCGGTACCGGTACTGCGCCGCGCACGTACCGCAGCTGAAGGCTTGAGCAGCGTCGGCTGCTGGTGAGCCCCGCTTCCCGCAAACTCGCGTATTGGACCGATATCATCAAGAATCCAGAAGGAGCGGCCATGCGTCGCGACGATCAGGTCCTGCTCGTGAATAATCAGGTCCCGCATTGAGGTATGCGGCAAGTTGAGCTGCAGCGATTGCCAATGCCCACCATCATCGAACGACGTCCAGACTGCTTTTTCGGTGGCCGCGAACAACAGGCCGCGGCGCACAGGATCTTCCCGCACTGCATTGACCGGCGCATCAGCAGGCAATCCGGCAGCGATTGACTGCCAGCTGCGGCCGCCGTCGCGCGTGCGGTACAGGTATGGCTGCAGATCATCCAACCGGAACCGGCTTACCGATGCATAAGCGACCTGCGCATCGAAGTGCGACGCCTCGATTTGCGTAACCTTGCTCCACGCACTTAACTGCGGCGGCGTCACGTTACGCCACTCCTTGCCTTCGT
>JAQGOD010000460.1 GCA_028293775.1 Gammaproteobacteria bacterium | reverse complement strand
CTCGACATGCCCGCCAAGCGTTGAAGAGTGATGGCACAGCCATGATCGTAGAGCCCTTTGCAAATGACCGCGTCGAGGAGAATCTCAATCCGGTTGGCCGCGTGATGTATGGCGCTTCGTCTCAGATCTGCGTACCGGTGTCGCTCGCGCGCAAAGGGCCGGCGCTCGGCGCGCAAGCCGGCGAAGCCAAGTTGCGCGAGGTAGTGGTAGGAGGCGGCGGTTTCCGCAACTTCAGGCGTGCCACGCAAACTCCGTTCAACTTGGTGTTGGAAGCCCGGCCCTAGTCGATGGCCCGATGTGGGTTCGTGGTGGCCGGACGATTGGATGCACTCCGGCGCGAACATTAAGAAACCGTCATTTAATGGTGTCTTCCACGCGGTCAAACACTGCTGCCGTCCCATCGAAATAGGCATGAGCTTAGATAATTGAGTAATAATGAGCCTGTTGGCCGGGTCTATTAGTTGAGCAGCAATACCGCTGCGTTCTATAACTAACGAGGGTACAAATATGCAGATCAATAAAATGTCGAGCGCCGCCATGGCTGCCGCTGCCGCCATGCTGTTCACTTCCGCAATCAGCACCACTGCATTCGCAGCGGATGCCGCCACCGTGAAGTGCACCGGCGTGAATTCCTGCAAGGGAACTTCCGAGTGCAAGTCGGCGAAGAATAGCTGCAAAGGTATGAACAGCTGCAAGGGTCAGGGCTTCGTCTCCATGACCAAGGAAGCTTGCGCCGATGCGAAAGCGAAGGCAGACAAGAAGAGCTAAACATTGACTGAGAGGCCGGGCTTCGCAGCCCGGCCTCAACTTATGAAACTCTCCGGCTTTGGACTTGGACTGCGCACTCCCCACTATGAGGCCATGCTAAGCGAGCCTCATCCGATCGATTGGCTCGAAGTCATCACCGAAAACTACTTGGTACCCGGCGGCAAGCCGTTGGACTATCTAGAACGCATCCGCGAACGATTTCCCCTGGTCATGCATGGCGTCTCGCTCTCGATCGGCAGCACCGATCCTGTGGACGTCGACTATTTGAAAATGGTGCGGGGCTTGGCTGCCCGCATCGAACCGCACTGGATTTCCGATCATCTATGCTGGACCGGGGTCGAAGGTCGGAATTTGCACGATTTAATGCCGCTGCCTTACACCGAGGAGGCTTTGTCGTCGGTCGTAGCCCGGGTCGGCCAGGTGCAGGACGCCCTGGGCCGGCAGATATTGCTGGAAAACGTCTCCAGTTATCTGAGCTTTCACGCGGACGAGATGACCGAATGGGAATTCCTGCGCGAGGTGGCCTCGCGCGCCGACTGCAACATCCTTCTCGACATCAACAACATTTATGTCAGCAGCGTCAATCATGGCTTCGATGCTTTTAGCTATCTTCAGGCAATGCCGAAATCCCGCGTGCGCCAGTTTCATCTTGCCGGACACAGCAACATGGGCGGCCACTTGATCGACACGCACGACCATCCGATCGTAGCGCCGGTATGGGAGCTGTACGCGCACGCTGTCGCTTTGTTTGGCGACGTGCCGACCATGATCGAGCGCGACGATAATATTCCTGAATTAAGCGAATTGGTCGCGGAACTGGAGGTGGCACGCGCAATCGCGGCCAGTCATTCCAGGCGGGCTGCGTGATGCAGTTGCGCGAGTTGCAACGCGAGATGCAACGCCATCTTCTGGGCGAAGACAGCTGCGTCACCGACGCCATCGTGGACGCGCCGCCGCTTCCTGCGGCGGACAGGCTCGCCATTTACCGCAATGCCTATCAGGTGCGGCTGATCGATGCGCTGCACGAGACTTACCCTGTCCTGCACGGTTTGCTGGGCGATGAGATGTGGGTCGAATTGGGCCGGGCCTTCGTCGCGGCACATCCTTCGGTTTTCCGCTCGATTCGTTGGTATGGGCGAGAATTGGCGCAGTTCATGGCCGCTCGTCCGCCCTGCTGCGACGAGCCCATTCTCTCGGAGGTAGCGCTGCTCGAATGGACACTCTCGGAGGTGTTCGATGCTCCGGACGCGCAACCCTTGCAACGTACGGCGCTTGCCGCCGTCGACCCGTCGGCGTGGAGCGAGCTGAAATTTCAATTCCATCCCTCGTTGCGGCGGCTTGAATTGACTTGGAACACGGCGGCCGTTTGGAAGGCCATGAGTGCCGATGAGACGCCACCGAGACCGGCAGCCGCTGCGGCCGCCATACCGTGGCTCTTGTGGCGACGGGATCTACAAAACTATTTTCGATCGATGGATGCCGTCGAAGCAGCGGCACTCGATTCGGCGCTTTGCGGACGCAACTTCGGCGAGATTTGCGAAGCCTTGAGCGACTTGCTCCCGGAAGAGGAAATTCCCCCGGCCGCCGCCGCCCTGCTCGGGACTTGGGCGGACAGCGGCCTCATCGTTGCCGTCGGTTAGAGCAAGCTGCCGCCCTCTCCTACCAGTTCCTTGCGCAATAGCGGAATCGGCGGTCCTCCGTACGACAAGAACTTGTCGTGAAATTCATGCCACCGGCTCTGATCGTCCGGCGAGGGCGAACCCGGCGCCGGCGCCCCTGCCCCTGCAGCGCTCTTCGACAGCCAGTCTGCCCGGAGCTTTCTGATCATGAGTTTGCCCAGGGTGTAGTTCAAATAGGCAGGATCATAGGTACCACGCGCGGCTTGCTGGCGGGCGTTACCCGGATCCTGAAACGCTTGCTCGCGAAACATTTTTTCCGACTGCGCCACAGTCATGCCGTGCGTGTGCAGGCCGATCGCCGACATCAGTCGCACATCGCGCAGCAGCGCCTCATTCAATTGGCCTATGTGCTTTTCGGCATCTCCCTTACTTAAGCCCATCTCAACCATCATTTCCTCGCAATAGTGCGCCCAGCCCTCGGCGTAGGCGTATCCCACCCAAAGCGCTTCCAGCTTGTCCGGGTTCGCATTCGAATGCAGGAACTGCAGGAAATGGCCGGGCCAGACCTCATGCACGGACGTAAAAAGCAATTGCGCAACGCCGGGAATATACGAAGCCTGCTCAGCCTTGCTCCACTTCGGGTCCGGCGGCGCGATGTTGTAAACGGACACGACCCCCTTATCGTAGGGACCCGCCGTATTGATGAAGGCCGCATTGGAGCGATTGTAGGGCGGAGCTTCCGCCACCAACGCTTCGTCATTGCTCGGAATCGACACCACGTTGTTCTGGACAATGAACTCCTTGAGCATCTTGAGCTGGTTCCGCGCTTCCTCGACTGGACCTCCTTTGGGTTTGTTCGCGGCCATTTTCGCGACGCATTGCGCCAGAGGCGCCTTCGGCGCATAGGTGTTGCATTCCGCCTTGAGCGCCGCGGTATTGCGCTCGAGATCCGCGCGTCCCGCAGCCTCGATCTGATCGATGGGGAGGTCCACTTGCTCGGTTTGCTTCACCATCTGCGCGAACAAATCCGGACCAAAGGCATACTTGTCCGTGGCGTTTTTGCGCTCCGCCGCCAAGTAATCCTTGAGATCGTTCATCGCCGCCGCAGCGTTCGCATTCGCATCGGCTAGTTGCTTTTGCAGGTCCGCGTTGGACACCGATGCAAACACGGGCGCTACGTTCTTACTGTAGAAATCGGCGAGTCCGCCGAATTGTGCAATTCCCAATTCGACATAGGTTTTAGGCAATGGTGATTTGAGATTTTCCTTGATCGCCTTGGCCACTCTCGGAATCCCGCGCGCGTACTGGATGTAGGCCTTCATGCGCACTTCGAGGGGCGCATAATTGCGGCTCAGGTACAGCTCCGGGTCGATCTTGCCCAAGTACCAGCCCGGGTTAGTGAAGGGGAACTGGGTCTTTTCTATCCAAAAAAGATCCTTATCAACGACAGCCAGGAGGTAGTCACGATCGAAGCGGTCGTGCGGCTCCAAGGTTTTAGGATCAACGGCGGAAATTTGCTCCCGCTCATCGTGCAGCCGCGCGATTTCGCGCTTGATACCGTGCGCGCTCACGTCCGGGAGCTGCCCATCGAATTCATGACGGCCGGATTGCGCCGCAAATGAGGGTTGTGCGCGCATATAGTCTTCGACGAAAGCGTTTGCGACTTTGAGCCAAGCGACGCTCGACGGCGATGGACCTTTAGGTTTAGGTGGCGGCGGCGCCGATTGATTGCAGGCTGTCACGCTCAGCAACAGAACGCTCGACAATGCGGCACTCGTCCTAAGAGACTTCCACATAGAAACTCCCCCTTACTTATTTTACTGGTAGTCGTACTTCCCGCCGCGCTCCAGCGCACGCTTGTAAGCGTCCCGCGCATGGATACGCTCTAAAAAAGCCATCGAATTCGGGCGGCTGGCATTAAGTCCCGCCCTGGATACGGCAATCTCCAGGGGAAAACTCATCTGCACATCGGCCGCTGTAAATTGTGCGCCGGCAAACCACGCTTGCGTGCCGAGTTCGGCCTCGATGTAGTCCAAGTGGCGCGTAAGATTGGGTGCGATAAAGTTCTTGGTGACAGTGGCGGCGATGCGGCGGGCAATGGCGCTGACTGGCCACGGTGCGGGATTGCCCGCAACCCTGTCGAAAACCAACTTGAACAACAGGGGCGTCATCGCCGAGCCCTCGGCGTAGTGCAACCAATAGGTGTAGCGCAGGCGCTCGCGAGAGCCCGCGGGAGGAATCAAGCGTCCGCCGCCGTATTTATCGACTAGATACTCGATGATCGCCCCGGACTCCGCCACCGTTACGCCGCCATCGACAATCACGGGGGATTTACCCAAGGGATGAATCGCGAGCAACGACGGCGGCGCCAGCATCGTCTTAGGATCCCGCTCGTAGCGCTTCACCTCATAGGGAAGCTCAAGTTCCTCCAGCAACCACAACACCCTTTGCGATCGGGAGTTGTTGAGATGGTGAACGACGACCATGCCGGCATTCTAAACCCTTGGAGCCCGTGCGAGTAAAGGCTAAGGGCTGCTCGGCGCGAACCAATCGGCCTTGACCGATCGAAATTCGGGCAGGGATTCGAAACGGTCGGCAACCGCACTCAAGGCCGGATACATCACGGTGTCGCGGTTGATGTCCAGAGCCTGACTCAGGAAGCTGTAGACGCAGGTCGCGGTAATGTCGGCCTGCGTAATTCGATTGCCGATCAGCCATTCGCCTCCGCGCACCTGACACAACCGGTCCAACTCGGCGAGCGCCGCATGCGTTTGGGTATGACAGCGTTCCACCCAGGGGCGATACCGCTTTTCGGGAGGCCGGAAAGCACTCTCGTACACTTGCTGCACACCCTTCTCCGCGCCGCCGACGGCTATCGCGATGATGCGCAACGCTTCGCGTCGCGGCTCCCCGGATCGCGGTAGAAGCGCGTGCTCGGGGCCTGCCATCTCGTCCAGGAAGTCCAAAATCGCAGCAGATTCGATCAAGGTATCGCCGTCCGCTTGCACCAGGGCCGGCACTCTGCCGAGCGGGTTGAACTGGCGAATCAGCTCGAAGTCCTTCCCCACGGACCAATTGCGGTGCTCAAAGGGCATCCCCAGAAGATTCATGCTGACCGCGACTCGCCGCACGAAGGGCGAATCGAACATACCAATCAGAATCATGTCAGTGGCCACCCTTCACGGCGAATCCGGCTGCGCCGAAGGCTTGCGCCAATTGTGCTTCGATACGCGCAGCCTCGCTGCGCTTGATGTATTGCAAATGCATGGTCGGTCCCGTCAGCACTTCGATGCCCCGTTTTAATACGCTTCCTGCCGCGCGAATACCCGCCTTGTGCTGATCGAAGCGCTGAGCGGGACTATATTTGCTCATGCCGACATACAAGCCGTACGGACCATCGCGGTCACTGAAATCCAACAACACCAAATAAATGTTCGACCGGCCTTTGGCAGCAGCCCTAAAGTTGAGCGCAATCTCATAAGCCTCGGGCAGCCAGTCGATATAGCGCATCGGCAGCCACTCCGGTACGGACGGCGCGGCACAGGCCCAAAGCTGTTCGAGCGCACGCTCAATATTAATGGACATTGCTCCACGCATCCACAGCTCGTGGATGCAGTGAGCACCGAGAAATCCATCGGCGGCAGCGCAAGCTACTTTAAGGCTTTCGGCGATGGAACCCTGGCTCGCGTTTAGGAGTGGACGACTGCCGGGCGGTGTTTTGACGTCGATGCGCAAGCGCGGTGCATTATAGACGACGCCGCTCAACTTTCGGTCAAGGAATTCGCTGCGCGTCCCCGGAGCGCCATCGAATCTCCCCTCGGCACGGATCGAGCAAGGTTTCGATATCCGGGGCCAATCCCATGGTCCGAAGCAACGCAAACGCTCGAACCTGCGCGCGAGGGATGGCCTCGCGTACACGTGCAGCGGCCGCCAAAAGCGTTCGGCCCTTGGTAATTACATCGTCGATAAGCAGCACGTTCACGTAGTTCGCACTGGGTGGATCGACATGAAAGGATGCATAGTGGCACGAGACGCTGGGGCGCCTTCCCGGCGCGGCTGTCGCCGATTTCGGCACCGCGCACACCCGATGCAAGCCGGGCCACGCGCTAGCCCCTATTCCGGCACTGACGAGGGCACGAGCCAAATCCGCAGCCGGCCATGTGCCGCAGGCTCGCGGCCGGCTTCTGGGTACCGGCACCAACACATCGGTGGCGCGGAAGAAGCCGGCGAGACTTTCGCATCGCTCCGCTTCTTCGCGGACCCGCAACGCATACTTGAACATGAAGCGCGCATCGCTTTCCTTCAATAGTGCGCACAGCAGGCGGGAACGCTCACACATCGCGCCGCTACCGGCGGGCGAGTAAACGTAGCAAGAGGCATAGTCAATCCGTCGGATCATCGCGCAAGATCGTCATCCTGCGCGCGCGCCGCGGCCTCCGCGCGCGCAGTCTCTGAGTTTCCGGTCTCGGCGCGCCCAGTCTCGGCCTGCGCTTGCCTCATGCGCAGCCAGTTATCACGCGCTTCGCGGCGAATCGCATCGAGGCTGGCCGGTTCCGCTGCAGGAGCTGCTATCTGCGCGGATCGTTGCAGACGCGATTCCACTCGGTCTTGATATTCCTCGCGAATTCGCTCGGCGACTACGCTTCGGTATCCATGCCGTTCCATTTCGAAGGCCGCACGCGGAATTCGCGGCTCGGGCTCGCGGTCTATGCCCTGCGCTTGCAGCGTGCGATGATCGATACGCGCCACCACGTGCGCCGCCAGCAATGCCTCATTCGCCGCCGCCGCCCAACGCTCACGCACGTGCAATAGCTCATTAATGGCCGGACCTAAGCCGGTCTCACGGCGACGCGCATCGCTCCATTCGAGCGTGGTTTTGGCGCCGAGACCCTCGGTAGTCGCCTCGCGCGTAGTGGCCAGAAGGTGGGCGTGAAAGTTGCGCGGATCGCTGCCGGGAAAATTCCGCGGCGCATGAATGGCGACATCGACCGCGAATCGATACCGCTCCACCAACTCGTGCGAAAATCTTCTGACCAAGTCCAATCGATGCGCGTGGGGTAGCTCCGCCGGCAGGGCCACAAGATACTCACGCGCCACCCGAGCGTTCCTACGGGTCTCGGCGCCCTCGGCCGCATTCCATAAATTAGTGCGGTCCTTCGCCCAAGCCAAATCATCCGAGTCGAATTGGCTTGGGAGAATGATTTCCTTATGCATGACATCTTGGCGGTCCGAGTGATCGTAGGTCTTGCCGCTGCGCTCGTCGCGTATGCGCTCGCCGGCACGGTATGCGGCGGCGCTCACCGCACTGCTGCCGTTTGAGCGCCCGAAAGTCTTGATATTGAGAAAGTAGACTGCCATGCGCTAGAGGTTGAATGCGACCTTCAACCACACCGCAGAGGAAGCTCGCTTGAGATACCCGCACAAGTCCGGCAATTGCTCGAGTTCGGACGGCATGACCGCCGTTTCGGTTACGTGCTGGTGGGTAATACTGCGTGAGCGGCGCGCACCATGGCTCGACCAGGAGCTCTCGCGATCGCGGCCGCGCGATATCTGCCGCCTTAGGACTTCTCGTTCACCGATCAGGCGCGAAGCAAATTGCGACGTTCCGCCGTTCTCACTGCCCGAGCAGCGCAGAATGAGCGTATTCCCGCAGTTCTCCACAATTGTCTGTGCCTCGCCCTGCCCATAGGTGCTGGAGACCTGCGCGATCGACTGGAATCCGAGGACACAGCGGCAACCAAATTTGCGCAGCCGTGCCAGCGCGTCCTTCAGCCCGTGAATTGCGCCCAGCGCGTCCAGCTCATCAATCACAAACCAGAGCCTTTGCTCGCCCTCTCCCGATTGACTCATGGCCTCGAAGATTGCCAGGTGCATCCAGGTTGCGATCATCGATCGCAGCGCTGCGATTTGGCCGGCCCTATAAGGAATAAACAACATGCTGGGATAGGTTCGAGACTGCACCCAGCCGCGCACCGAAAAAGGAGCAGCGCGTTGCCGCTGGACATACTCAAGTGCGGCAATCGCGGAACCCATCACAGAGCGTATCGATCCGAACATGCGCGCATTATCGTGATCGAGGAAAGGCTGGGCGGGCGTGCCTTCGACGATGGGCCGGAGCTCATCCGCTGATGCGACCATAAGCAGCCGCCACAGCATGCCCGCATCACGCCAGCCGCAATTGTGGCAACGACGCAGGACGGCAGCCAAGAATGTCCGCGCATAACTCCGCCACTCGCTGGCCGATGAGTCGTCACTGTTCGGAATAAGCCCGCTTGCCAACTGCTCGACGTCGAAGCTGTTCTTGATCTCGGCAAACAAGTCCCATTACGCCGATTCACTCTCGAAAGGATTGAGCACGACATCGCCTCGATAGCGATTGTAGAAATGCTC
>JAQGOD010000416.1 GCA_028293775.1 Gammaproteobacteria bacterium | reverse complement strand
GAGGTCTGCAAGGTGGTCAAAAGTCCTGACTCCGCCGGCAACGGCTACTACGCTGTTTATACCGATGTGCCGCGCGGACACGCGGGCTATTGCGCATGGCACAGCTATGGGCAGTGTGGAGGCGTACCCGTGCAGTTCGCCTTCTTCTGGAAACTGGACGGCGATCCTGGGTGCGACCCTCAGAGCGCCGTTCCAAACGAGTCCCAGGGACTCGCTGCGCTCGCCAACGTCTCCGGGCATGAGCTCTCGGAAGCACGCACGGATCCAGCCTCGCCGGGCGCATGGTACGACTCTTCCGGTGCTGAGAACGGCGACAAGTGCGCTTGGACGTTCAACGTCCCCTACGTGAAATTCTCGAACGGCAGCGACTGGAAGATTCAGGGCGAATGGTCCAATAATGCTTACAACAGCGGCACAGGCTACCCGAACTCGTCGGGGCAACATGGCTGCTTGGACGGCCACTAAACCTTAAGCTCTGCGGCACGGGGCGTGCGTCAAGCACGCCCCCGTGTTGTCTTCGCATAAGTGGCCGAGGTCTTGGTGGCCTCGAATACCGTGTACGGCGGGTTACTGTGCTCGCGCACGAATCCAAAGATGGCCTTCAGCTTGTTTCGATACCAAACTGTGCGTTGCGTGACCATCCACAGCCTTCCGCCCACGTCGAGTCGGTTAAACCCTTTATGAACGAAGTGCTTCGGAACCCCAAAGTCGGCGTGATACGGTGGATTGCATAGGATCTGCGTAAATCCAATTTCCGCAAAGTCACGGAATCCGTCGCTTTGGACAACTGTGATGCCGTCCACCCCGTTGATCCGCGCATTACTCGATGCAATCTCGATCGCAAGGGCGTCGTTGTCGATCATGAAAACACGTTCTGCTCCGATCTGTTTTGCCGCCACGATGCCAACGACGCCGTATCCACACCCAAGGTCGAGAACCTTGTCCTTTGCTGAGAACTGAACACAGGACAGCATCGCAAGGGTGCCGGCGTCGACCTCGCGCGGTGAAAACAGACGCGAATCCGTTTCAAGTTCAACGTCCGAATCGCCAATACTGGCTCGAATCACGTCCCTACCTCCCTCACCGCAGGGTAGTGTTCCTTCCTAGCGCGCATCCGCTCACATCGAAATCGGGTGCAATCGTGCTAAAATTGCGCAAATGCAGCGTCATGTCATCGCTTTAATCATGTTACTCGCCATTGGTCTGCACGGATCCCTGGCCGCTTTTGCTGCCGTGGCTCCAGCTATGCAATCAGATTGCAAACCCTCTGCCCAGAGTTACGATGTCACTGACAAGTCGTGTTGCCCAAGCGGTGTTCACACGACGAGTTGCTGCTCTGATGCCTGTCCAGCCGCGGTGGCGGCGGCTGTTACTGCCTCACCCGCGTCCTTAATTTGGCACAGCCGCACGGTCCCGGTGCTGCAATTGGGCACTGCGACCTTCTTCTCTCGCGGCGATTCGCCGCTCACCCGTCCACCGATTCTCTAAAGCACTCAAGGTCCGTCTAAGCAACGGCATTCCGCGCCTTCGATAGGCGCTTGTGACGGCGCGCGCTCAAGCGTTGCCGCCGGTGAGCTTTTGGAGAAGAGCCATGTTTCGTTTTTACGTTGGCCTAAGCCTTGCCGTGGCCATTGCAGCGCCCGCTTTCTTGTCTGCAAGCCCTGCAAATGATGTGGGAATAGAGACAGAAGCGTTGACCATGCAAGAGGCTGGGCGCCTCGCCGCCATCGATCAACCGTTGTTGACCGGGCGGCAGGCAAAGATTCAAGCGGAGGAGCAGCAGGCAATCGCCGCGGCACAGCTACCCGATCCGCAGCTCGCCGGCGGGCTCAAAGAACTCCCCATTGATACATCGGAGAGGTTCAGTACCAGCCGCGATAACTTTACCGAATTTACGATCGGCTTGAGCCAGGAGTTTCCGCGTGCTGCCAAGCGGCATCTGCAGGGTGCTCGCAAGCAGCTCGATGCCGACGCGGACCGGGCAGCGCTCGATAACGAGCAACGCATGGTACGGCGGGATGCGTCGCTGGCTTGGCTCGATGTGTACGAGGCGGAGCAGGGGCTCAAGCTCGCACAGCGCCTGGGCGAGGAAGCAGCACTGCAGGTGCAATCGCTTGACGGCAACTACAGCAATGGTAAGGCATCACAGGCCGATTGGCTGGCGGCAAAAGTAGATTCAGGGCTGGTCGCCGATAAGGCACACGATTGGCTGCATCATGTGCTGCGCACGCGCGCCGGCCTCAGCCGCTGGATCGGCGATGCGGCGCAACGTCCGATCGCCGAATCACTCGCGTTGCCCGGATTCTCAATCCCTCTACCTGGTTTGATGGCGGGCGCCGACCATCATCCGGTGATCGGCAATTTGGACAAGCAAATTGAAGCCTCCACCACCGATATCGCGCTCGCACGCCAATCTTACAAACCGGATTATTCGGTGGAGGTCTATTACGCGTATCGGCGCGACTTCGCGGATTTCGTCGGCATCCAGTTCAAGGTCGGACTGCCTTATTTCACGAAAAATCGCCAGGACCGCGGTCTCGCCGCAGCGCGTGAACAATCGCGGGCCAGCGAGGAGCGCAAGCGCGATGTACTGCGCGAGCTGCACGCGCAGCTGAGTCAGGATTACATAGATCGTCGACATTTCGAACAACGCGTAGCGGAATTCGACGCATCCATCATCCCCGACGCGAGAGCTCGGATTGAGGCTGCACGTGGTGCGTACCAGGCCGGCCGCGGCAGTTTTGACATGATTCTCTTGGCGCGCCGAGGTCTCTTGGATGTGCAACTACAGCGTCTCGCGCTCGCAGTGGAAATGGCGCGCGCTCAAGTGAGGCTCGACTACTGGAGCGCGTCGCAAACCCCTGGCGGAGAAGCGCCATGAGGGCCAACACCAAAATCGGCACCGCGGTCGGTTTCCTGCTGGTAATTGCGATCGTCGGCTTCGCGGGTTTGCGGCATCGCGCCGCACCGATGGCCATGCAAGACGCATCGGACGAAAAAACGCCTGCCTATTGGTACGACCCGATGCACCCTGCGCAGCATTTCGACAACCCTGGCAAATCACCCTTTATGGACATGCAACTGGTGCCGAAGTATCCCGACACGGCGGGGAGGGCGTCCGATGGCATCGCGGTCGATTCCAAGATCGTCCAAAATTTGGGGATCCGGCTCGCGCAAGTGGAGACAGGTCGTTTTGCACGGGTGGTGGATGCCGTCGGCATCGTAGGAGTAGACGAGCACCGTATCGAAGCCATTCAAGTGCGCCAGCCGGGATGGGTCGAGCGGCTCGATGTGCGCGCCGTAGGCGATGCGGTGCACCGCGGTCAGCGCCTCGCCGGCATCTATTCACCGGACTTGCTCGCAACTCAGCAGGAGTTCCTCATTGCTCGCGATTCCAATGATCCGAAACTGATCGAGGCTGCGCGACAGCGTCTTGCATTCTTCGGCCTATCCGCTGCACAGCTTGCGCGCATCGGGAAGACTGGGCAGGCGGAGCGCACCGTCGATTATTACGCGCCCTTCGATGGCTATGTGATGGAATTGAGCGTGCGTCAGGGATCCGCCATTGAACCCGGCGCAATGCTGTTTCAGCTCGCAGACTTAAGTAGCGTTTGGATCAGCGCCGAAGTCCCTGAGGCCCAAGCCGCATGGATCAACCCCGGGGATTCAATACAGATCGAGGTTCCCGCGCTTCCGGGCGAGCATTTCGCCGGCAAGGTCGATTATCTGTATCCGGAGCTGACTCAAGCCACTCGAACCTTGAAGGCGAGGATAGTGGTGAAGAATCGGAGCAATCATTTACGTCCTGGCATGTTCGCAAAGGCTCAGCTTCGCGTCGCCACGCAAGAAGACGTGTTGACCGTGCCCACCGAGGCGGTCATCAAGACCGGTACTCGCAGCGTCGTCATCGTCGCCGGCGATGCCACACACTTTCGCCCCGCGCTGGTGCGAGTCGGCGCTGAGCAAGGCGGTCGCTCAGAGATTTTGGAGGGTCTCACACTCGGACAAGATGTCGTCGCATCAGGGCAGTTTTTGATCGATTCGGAAGCCAATCTGCGTAGCGCGTTTGATAACTTGGCGGGCGCTGGTGAGGCGACGGAAAAGGACCCGGCGCGGGAGCTGATGCCACAGCCATCAGCCCCAGAGGGGAAGCACTGACATGCTCGCGGCCCTCATTCGCTGGTCAATCCAAGATCGGCTTCTCGTGCTCATGGCGACGGCGCTGCTTGCCGCCTGGGGCGTGCGTGCGACACTCTCCACGCCTCTCGATGCCTTGCCGGACCTTTCGGACACCCAGGTCATCATTCGCACCGAGTATCCGGGCCAGGCGCCCCAAGTGGTTGAGGATCAAGTCACGTATCCGTTAACCACCACCATGCTATCGGTTCCCGGCGCCCGCACGGTGCGCGGCTACTCGTTCTTCGGCGATTCGTATGTCTACATCGTCTTTGACGATAAGACCGATCTTTATTGGGCTCGCTCGCGCGTGCTCGAGTACCTAAATCAAGTCACGGGAAGATTGCCGCCGTCCGCAAAACCGACTTTAGGACCCGATGGCACAGGGGTAGGCTGGATCTACGAATATGCACTCATAGATCACACCGCTCATTACGACATCTCGCAACTGCGCGCGCTGCAAGACTGGTTTCTGAAGTACGAGTTAAAGAGCGTGCCGGACGTTGCTGAAGTGGCGAGCGTCGGCGGTCTCGTCAAGCAATATCAGATCGTGCTCGATCCTGACCGACTTCGCGCCCTCAAAGTCACCCTCGATCGCGTCAAACAAGCGATCCGTAATGCCAACAACGAAACCGGCGGGTCGGTGCTCGAGCTTGGCGAGGCGGAGTATGCCGTGCGTGCCACCGGGTACTTAAAAACCCTCGACGATTTTCGCGCCGTGCCGGTGGGCTTGGGCGAGGGCGGCACGCCCATTTTGCTCGGTGATGTCGCGCGCGTTCAAATCGGCCCTGAAACCCGCCGCGGCATTTCGGAACTCAATGGTCAGGGTGAAACGGTGGGTGGTGTCATTGTCATGCGGGCGGGCAAAAATGCGTTGCAGACGATCGATGCGGTCAAGAAGAAGATCGCGAGCCTACGGGTCAGTTTGCCCGAGGGCGTTGAGATCGTGCCGACCTACGATCGCTCGGATCTGATCCACAAATCCGTCGATACGTTGCGCGATCGGCTGATCGAGGAATTCATCGTGGTTGCTCTCGTCTGTATCCTGTTCCTGTTCCACGTGCGTTCCGCCTTTGTCGCTATCGTCAGCCTGCCGCTAGGCATCTTGGCCGCGTTTACCGTGATGAACTGGCAGGGCATCAATGCAAACATCATGTCCTTAGGGGGAATCGCGATTGCCATCGGCGCGATGGTCGATGCAGCGGTCGTGATGATCGAGAACGCGCACAAGCACCTCGAGGCCTGGAATCACGCCAATCCCGGCCGCAAACCGACAATACTCGAGCAGACGCAGCTCACCGGTGAAGCCGCTGTCGAGGTCGGACCGGCGTTGTTTTTCAGCTTAGCCATCATCACCTTGAGTTTCATCCCGGTATTTACGCTCGAAGCCCAAGAAGGCAAGTTATTTGGGCCGCTGGCCTTTACCAAGACGTATTCGATGGCGGCCGCGGCGGCCTTGTCCGTAACGCTGATTCCAGTGCTGATGTTCTACTTCATTCGCGGCCGAATTCCGGAGGAGCGAAGCAATCCGATCAATCGATTTCTCACTTTTCTCTATCGACCAGTCCTTGACGCGGTGCTTAAGCATCCCAAGACTGCCATTGGAGCGGCGGCTCTGCTGCTGCTCGTAACCGTTATTCCGCTCACCCAATTGGGCAGCGAGTTCATGCCGCCGTTGGTGGAGGGTGATTTGTTATACATGCCCTCGGCGCTGCCGGGATTATCCGCAGATAAGGCTTCTCAGCTGCTTCAGCAGACCGACAAGGTATTGATGCAGTTTCCGGAAGTGAACCGAGTGTTCGGCAAGGTCGGCCGGGCCGAGACCGCCACCGATGCTGCGGGACTGGAGATGTTTGAGACCACGATCGAATTCAAGCCCCAGTCGCAGTGGCCTGGTCACCTGAGTCAGGACGAATTGATCGACAAGATGAACGCCGCGCTGCAAATTCCCGGGCTGTCGAATCTCTGGGTCCAGCCGATCCGTAATCGCATCGACATGCTCTCGACCGGCATCAAAAGCCCGGTCGGTATCAAGATCGCGGGACCCGATTTGAAGGTAATCGACAG
>JAQGOD010000432.1 GCA_028293775.1 Gammaproteobacteria bacterium | reverse complement strand
TTGGGTGATCGTCCACGTTGATGCGGTGGGCTGTCTGCTCCGTCTCGATAAGGATGCGCGGTCATGGCGGCTATTGTTTGAATTGCCGCCGG
Source organism: Gammaproteobacteria bacterium (assembly GCA_028293775.1). Next base: position 3,951 of record JAQGOD010000432.1, on the reverse strand, counting down.
CCCTGACGCGGTTCGTGGCCGCCAAAGGATCCATTTGTCTGAATGGCGTGAGTCTTACGGTCAATCATACCGAGGGCGTGCAATTCGATGTGAACATCATTCCGCACACGCACCTCGTCACGACGTTGGGCGAATTGCGGGTCGGCGACGAGGTCAACATCGAAATCGACGTCATCGCACGCTATCTTGAAAAACTCATGACAAAAACGGGCACCTAGGCGACATATGGCTGCATTCAACACGATCGATGAAATTCTCGAGGATCTGCGCCGCGGCAAGATGGCCGTGATCATGGACGATGAGGATCGGGAAAACGAGGGCGACCTGATCATGGCCGCCGAATGCGTGCGCCCCGAAGATGTAAATTTCATGGCGCGCTACGGCCGCGGGCTCATCTGCCTCACCCTGACTCGCGAGCGCTGCCGCCAGCTTCGCTTGCCGCTCATGGTGAGCGACACGGATAGCAGTCATCGTACCAATTTCACCTTGTCGATCGAGGCTGCAGAGGGGGTGACCACGGGAATCTCCGCGCATGACCGCGCGCACACGGTCAAAACGGCGGTCGCGCCGAATGCGAGGCCTGAGGACTTGCGCCAGCCGGGGCATATCTTCCCGCTGATGGCGCAGCCCGGAGGGGTTTTGACCCGCGCCGGACACACCGAGGCGGGTTGCGATCTTGCGCGACTCGCCGGGTTTTCCGCTGCCGCAATGATCGTGGAAATATTGAACGATGACGGGAGCATGGCGCGGCGGCCTGACCTCGAGCTGTTTGCACGCAATCATGGCTTGAAGATCGGCACGATCGCCGACTTGATCCGCTATCGCTTGAAAAATGAGCGCTCGGTGGAGCGAATTTACGACCAGCCGGTCGATACGGAGTACGGGGATTTCCGCCTGTATTGCTACGAGGATCACGTCAACAAGACGGTGCACATTGCCTTGGTCAAAGGCGATCTGAATTCTAGCTTGCCGCCGCTGGTGCGGGTACATATCAAAGACACGCTGCGCGATGTCGTCGGCGTCCGCAGCGAGCGGCTGGGCTGGCCGCTGCGGGCCGCCATGCTGCGCGTCGCCAAGGAGGCCTCCGGCGTCGTGATCATATTGCGGCCGGAAGAGTCTCCGCGAGAGTTCATGGAGAGTATCGGGCAACTGGATTCGAAACCCGCGCAGCAGCGCGTCGGGGCCACGGTGGTGCGAACGTACGGGATCGGTGCTCAAATACTCAAGGACTTGGGGCTCAAGCGCATGCGCGTGCTGAGCGCACCGAAGCAGCTGCAAGGACTTGCCGCTTTTGATCTTGAAATAACCAGCTACGTGGACGGCGATGACTGAGCGACGCTTAAGCTTATACTGCCATAACGCCATTGCGAGGATTGTCTGTGCCGAATGATCAGCTGAAAGTAATCGAAGGAGAATTGCTGGCTCGCGACCTGCGCTTCGCGCTCATTGCCGCGCGGTTCAATGACTTCGTGGTGGAACCGCTGCTGCGCGGTGCGCTCGATGCACTCAAGCGCCATGGTGTCGGGGAAAAGCAGATCGATATCGTTCGCGTGCCGGGAGCCTTCGACATCCCCATCGTTGCCCGCAAGCTGGCGATGTCCCAACGCTATGACGCACTCATTGCCCTCGGGGCCGTGATCCGCGGTCAAACACCGCACTTTGATTATGTGGCGGGGGAATGCGCTGGGGGCATCGCGCGCATCAGCCTGGAGTCCGGGGTGCCGATTTCCTTCGGAGTACTGACTACCGATACGGCCGAACAGGCGGTGGACCGAGCCGGGGGCAAGGCCGGCAACAAGGGCGCCGATGCCGCGTTGGTCGCCATTGAGATGGCAAACCTCTTGCGCCGCCTGGACAATTAGGTGTCTGCGGGGGCCGCGGCCCATCGAGCTCGGAGTCTCGCGCGCCGCCTCGCGCTTCAGGCGCTGTATCAGATCCAGATCAATCCGCTGCCCTGGCAGGATGTGTTGCTGCAATTCGCGGCGGACCCTGAGGCGGAGCGGGTCGATCGTGAGTACTTTCGCAGTCTGGTTGAGGGTGTCGCGCCGAATCGCGAAGTGTTGGACATGCGGCTCGCGGGCTTGTGCGAGATTCCGCCTCAGGAGCTCGATCCAATCGAACATGCGCTTCTCTGGCTGGGTCTATATGAACTGGAGTCGTGCCCCGACTTGCCGTATCGAGTGGCGCTTGCCGAAGCCGTGCTCTTGAGCAAGCAGTTTGGCGCGACGGATGGGCACAAGTTCGTCAATGCGGTGTTGGATCGCGCAGCCAAGGAATCGCGGCCGCACGAGTATGGCCGTCCGCTAGAGTAATGAGCTTCGTTTCCTCGAATCTCGGCGAGTTCGAGTTGATCAGTCGATTCTTTGTGCGCGATACTCGTCCGAAGTCCAATGTGATCCTCGGCATCGGTGACGATGCGGCCTTGCTCGACGTGCCGAAAGGATCCGACCTGGTGTCCGCCGTGGATACCATTGTCGCCGGCCGGCATTTCCTGGAGGGTGCGGATCCACGCTCGATCGGGCATCGAGCCCTTGCGGTCAATTTGAGCGATATCGCCGCCATGGGGGCCACGCCCCTGTGGGCAACCCTGGCCCTGACTTTGCCGAGCATCGACCTTGAGTGGCTGGAAGAGTTCGCGGCCGGGTTTATGGATCTTGCGGACTTGCACGGCGTTACGCTGGTCGGCGGCGATACGACGCGTGGCCCCCTCACCATCAGCGTGCAGATTCTGGGGAGCGTGCCGCACGGAGCTGCCTTGCGCCGAAGCGGCGGCCAGGCCGGAGACTGGTTAGCCGTGAGCGGCACGTTGGGCGACGCAGCGGCCGGTCTATCGTTCCTCAAGGCGCCGCAGCGCGTCGTGCGACACGATGTGGAGGAACTCATCCGTCGTTTTGACTATCCCACGCCTCGGGTGCAGCTCGGCTTGTCGGCGCGAGGGCTTGCGACGGCAGCCATGGACTTGTCCGACGGTTTGGTCGGGGATTTGCCGAAACTCGCGCTGGCGAGCGGCCTCGCGGCGCACATTCGCGTGGAACGATTGCCCCTATCCCTTGCCTTGCGCACCGCCGAGAGCTCGCAGCCGCGTGCGCTCGATTTGGCCTTGGGTGGAGGCGATGACTACGAATTATTGTTCGCCGTTCCCGCGCAGCGCTTCGCTGAACTGAAGGCGGCGGCGGATCGATTGAACTTAACGTTGTCCGCGATCGGAGAGCTTCGTTCCGGCGCGGGTGTGACGTGGTCTCTAAATGGTGAGGAATTCTTACCCAGCGTCTCAGGATATGACCACTTTGGCCGAGCCTCGACCCAAATCACAGTTTAGCGCAAGCCACCCCAGTATCCTCGCGTCATTGAAGTCGAACGACGCTGCGCAGCGCACGGTTACCATTGATCAATACTCGCTCCACCAGTCTTGTGAAAGCCCAGCCCGGCCGTGGATCGCTGCCCGAAAAAATCGGCAAGTATGTGATCATCAACGAAGTAGGCCGAGGCAGTACCGGGGTTGTGTACTTATCGCATGACCCCTACTACGGACGCGACGTTGCCATCAAGGTGTACAACGTCGATTCCAGCGGCGATGAGAATCGCAAAAAAATCGCCCGTAAGATGTTCCTGTCGGAAGCCCATATGGTGGGCATGCTGCAGCACCCGAACATTCTGCCGATTTACGACGCGGGTGAAGAGAACGGCCATTGCTACATCGTTACCGAGCACGTGCACGGAGCCCGTACGCTCGCGGCCTATTGCCGGCCGGACAACCTTTTGCGCATCGACGATGTCGTGGAACTGGTCTATAAAGCGGCGCGCGCGCTGCACTACGCACACAGCCGCGGTGTCATACACCGTGACATCAAGCCCAGCAACATCATGCTCACCCACGACAGCGTTGTGCGTATTATCGACTTCGGAATCGCGCTCGTGGCCGATTCGGAGATTTCGCGGTTCGAAGGAATC
>JAQGOD010000425.1 GCA_028293775.1 Gammaproteobacteria bacterium | reverse complement strand
ACCCGCCGCGATGTTCACCGCAGAGTCATGTTCCGCGGCGCTGGTGCGCGTCGGGCTGGACCGCTTGAGTCGGCTGCTCGAGTCGACGCAACGCTGGGATAGGGAATTGAACGAAGATGAACAACATGCGTTGGCCTTGGCCCGCGTGCTGGTCCACGAGGCACCCTGGGTGTTGATCGACGAAGTGCTCGATTCCCTGGATGATAGGGCCTTGCAGCGTTTCGTCGACATCTTCGCCAAAGATCTGCCGCAAACCAGCGTCATTCACATCGGACGTAGCGATGCTCACCATATGTTCACGCGCACGTTGCACTTGTTGATGGATTCCACGGCAAAAAAATTACCCGTTCCCGCGAACCCTTCCCCTGCGCCGGTAGCGGCGACGAGTCACTAATGCACAAGAATCAATCTTTGAGCCCCTTAAAGCTTGCCGCCTTGCCCGACGAGGAGTTGCTCGAGGCGGTGCAAAGGCAAACCTTCGGCTTTTTCTGGGACGGAGCACATTCCTGGAGCGGGCTGGCGCCCGATCGCTGCAAGGTTGTCGCGGGTCCGGCGGACGATTTGGTAACCATTGGCGGCTCCGGCTTCGGCATCATGGCCATCATCGTGGCCGCCGAGCGAGGCTGGGTAACGCGCGCCGCGGCCGCCGAGCGGCTGTGCGCGATGCTGGATTTGTTGACCAAAGCGACTTGCTTTCACGGCGCCTTCCCGCACTTCATGAACGGGCGCACCGGCGCGACGATTCCCTTTACGCGCAAGGATGACGGCGGCGACTTGGTCGAGACTTCGTTTCTCATGATGGGATTATTGTGCGCGAGGGAATATTTCACCCTCGAGACCCCGCAAGAATCCAAGATCAGGGGCTTGGTCAATTATTTATGGATTGACGTCGAATGGGATTGGTACACACGCGGCAGCTCAGTGCTGTGCTGGCACTGGAGCCCCACTAACGGCTGGGCGATCCAATTGGACGTTCGGGGCTGGAACGAGTGTCTAATCGCTTATATCTTGGCCGCATCCGCTCCGCGCTATTCCGTCGACGCCGCGGTTTATCACAAAGGCTTCACGGTCGGCCGCCACTTCCTTAACGGCAATTCCTATTACGGCATCCCTTTGCCCCTAGGGCCGCCCTTTGGCGGCCCCTTATTTTTCACGCACTATTCCTTTTGTGGCATCGATCCGCGCGGCTTGAAGGACCGTTACGCAGACTACTGGGAACAAAATCTACATCATGTGCGCATCAATCACGCGCATTGCGAGCGCAATCCTCTGCATCACGATGGCTACAGTGCGTCTTGCTGGGGACTCACCTCGAGCGATGATCCCGGCGGCTATGCAGTTCACGCCCCGGACGAGGACAACGGCACCATCTCCCCCACCGCCGCGCTCTCGAGCATGCCGTACGCGCCGAAGCACGCCATTTCCGCCATGCGCCATTTTCTCAATGCGCACGGCGATGGGATCTGGGGTCGATTTGGTTTTGTCGATGCGTTCTGCGAAGCCAAGGATTGGTACGCCGATACGTATCTTGCCATCGACCAAGGCCCCATCATTTTGATGATCGAGAATTACCGTACCGGTCTTTTGTGGAAGCTGTTCATGCGCGCGCCCGAAGTGCAGGCCGGATTGCGCGCATTGAGCTTTACGGTCTAAGCAATGCCTCCCGTAGAGCCGCTAGAACGCTGGATAGATCGTCAGTATCGGCACAGCGCGGTCGCCCTGATGCGCAGCGTCTCGGCGGTCGATATCATCAAGGTCAGGCCGGGTTTCGGGCAAACCGTGCAACCCCGTAAAGGTTCCATCGTGGCATCTCCCGTATTGGGCGCTTATGACCCCGAACCTGATTATTTCTTCCACTGGCTGCGTGATTCCGCCATCGTCATCGACGCATTGCGCTTGCTGACGGACGATGCGCGCTTAGGGTTCGATGGAGCATCCCATTTTGCCGACTTCGTCCGGTTCTCACTGTCGCTCGAGGGTCTGGACGGCCGCCGCTTGCTCGACTCGCCGTCCTGGCGAGAGCGGACTGCGCCCGAATATCGGCAGTACGTGCGCAGCGATGCAGATCTTTCGGCGGTGCACGGAGATGCGGTGGCGAGCGAGACGCGGGTAAACCCGGATGGCACCCTCGATATCTCCAAGTGGCCCCGCCCGCAGAACGACGGACCTTTTGCCCGCGCGGTCAGTGTGCTGCGGTGGCGCCGGAGCGCACGGTTGGAAGAGAAACTGCGCATGGAGGTAGACGCCCTGTTGCGGGCCGATCTTCAATTTACGCTGCGGCATTGGCGCGACGCCTGCTTCGACATATGGGAAGAAGATAAGGGATTTCATTACTACACGCTGCGGATGGCGGCTGCGGCACTCGCCGCGGGTGCCGATTGGTTTGAAGAACAGGGAGACCGCGGCGATGCGGCCACCTGTCGCGGCGATGCGAAGGCAATAATCAAGGTTCTCGATGGGTACTGGCGGGAAGATGCTCAGTTTTATCGCTCGCGGATACTGGAATCGGGTGTGCCCTCCGCAAAAGAACTGGACATCTCCGTCATTTTCGCTGCCCTGCATGCGGACGGCGATGGGGACACCCATTCGGTGCAGGACCCTCGCATGCATGCCACGCTCGCAAAGCTGGAAGCGCTGTTTGACGGCGAATATCCCATCAATCACGGCCGCGCGGGACGCGCGCCGGCGATGGGACGCTACGCCGGCGATGTGTACTATTCGGGCGGCGCCTATTACTTTTCCACCCTGGCAGCGGCGGAATTCTGTTTCCGAGCCGCGCTGCATTCAACGGCAAAAACCACGCTTACGGAACACGGTGATGCATTTCTCGAAACCGTGCGTGCGTTTACGCCGCCCAGCGGCGAGTTCTCAGAACAGTTCGATCAACGCACCGGTGAGCAGCGATCGGCGCAGCAACTCGCCTGGAGCTATGCGGCCTTCATCTCTTGCGTCGCCGCGCGCCGGCAAGTCATCCGGCATAGCGCATAGGCCGCTTTTCGTGCGCGGCGAGAGAGGGCTGCGGCAATCGCAACAGGTCGGCGAATGCGGAGGCGGGAACCGCGGCGCTCATCAGAAATCCTTGAATGCAATCGCAGGCCTCCGCCTGGAGGAACTGCAGCTGCGCGAACGTCTCAACACCTTCGGCCACGATCTTGAGACCGAGGCTGTGACCTAGCGCGATAATGGCACGCACGATCGCCGCATCGTCCGGGTCATCGCTGATGTCGGCGACGAACGAGCGGTCGATTTTCAAGGTGTCGAGCGGAAAGCGCTTCAAATAGTTCAAGGAACAGTAGCCGGTGCCGAAGTCATCGACGGCAAGCGCAAACCCAAATTCCTTCAACGCCAGCAAGGAGCGCCGCCCAGCCTCCGCGTCGCGCATCAGCACGCCTTCGGTTAGCTCCAGTTCGAAAAGGGATGGCGACAATTTAGCGCGAGCGACAGTGTCGCTCAACCGCAGGACTGCCTCGGGGTGCATGAAGTCGCGGCCGGATACATTTACCGCAACGCGCGGCAAAGCCAATCCTTCGCCGCGCCAGTGGTCAAGATCGCGGCACACCCGCTGCAGCGCCCACTTGCCGATGTCGCCGATAATTCCAATTTCCTCGGCCACTGCAATGAAGTCGGCCGTCGGAATCTGTCCTCGTTCGGGGTGGAACCAACGCAGCAGCGCTTCTCCGCCCATCAACTTTAGAGTTCGTGCCTCGTACTTCGGCTGGTAGTACATCTCCAGGCTCGAATTCTCGACCGCCCGTCTCAATTCCATTTCCAAAGACAATCGCTTCAGAGCGCGTGCATTCACGGCGCTGTCGTAAACTCGCAGCTGATTTCGGCCGCTCGTCTTGGCCTCGTACATTGCCCCCTCGGCATTCTTGAGCAGGCTCTGCACGTCGTTCCCATGTTCCGGAAACGCCGCGATGCCGATGCTCGGCGTCACCACGAGCTCGTAGTTTGCTTGCAGGAACGGCGCGGCATGCACTGACAAGATTCTTTGCGCTGCCTGTTCCGGCTGCGCGGCATCGGATAGCCCGGTGAGCACCACAATGAATTCGTCGCCCCCCACTCGAGCGATCTGCGCCTGCATGCCTGCGTTGCCGTCCTGGTCGAACGCCGCCTGCATTCTCTCGGCGACCTGGCGCAGCACCACATCGCCCGTCGCGTGACCCAATGTGTCGTTGATGCGTTTGAATTGGTCCAGGTCCACGTACAACACCGCTACACGCCGGTGGCGGCGACGAGCCTCGGCAAGCGACTGCGATAGATAATCGCGGATCCACTCCCGATTGGGAAGATCGGTTAGCGCATCAAAATAGGCGAGCCGATGTATGTGGGCCTCGGTCTCCTTGCGCGCCGTTACATCTCGGATGATGGCCAGCACCTGGCCGGCGGAATTGGGCAAGTAGCGGCATTCAAAGTGGCGCATTGACCGGGCGCTGCCTTCGAGTGAAAACTCAAACACGGCCGGTTCACCGCGCAGCGCGGAGTTCAAACAGTCAATCGCGTGGCCACGGATGGTCTCGGGGATCAGATCGAAAAACAGCCGCTCATCGGTCCCTTGTTCGGTGGGTCGACGGAGTCCTTCAATGGGACTGAAGCAATGGCCGATGGCACCGGCGCTGTTGACGAGAAAGATGCCGTCGGGAATTGCCCTGAGCAATACCGCATTTTTCTGCTCACTGAAGCGCAACGCTTCGATAGTGCGTGCGCCCCGCATCACGTACCGAATGCGGTGCGCCAAGAGCGCCCAGTTGATGGGCTTGACCACGAAATCGGTGGCACCGGCCTCATATGCTCGATCGATTGAGGGCGTGTCGTCGCATCCGGTCACCATCACGATCGGCAGGTCAGCGCCGCCGGGCAAACATCGAATGTTCGTACACGCTTGATATCCGTCGCCCTGCGCCATCTCGACGTCGAGCAGTGCGATATCCGGCATGCGTTGAGCGCAAGCTGCCAGCGCGGCGTCGCCGCTGGGAACGGTTTGCACCGCGAATCCCGCGGCCTTGAGCATGACGCCCGCGATCTCGCGTAATGTCGCATCGTCATCGGCGATCAACACGCGCAGCGTTGTTATCGGCTTGTTCATGCGGATTTACGCATTTCGGATTGCAGCTCAGCGCGGACGCGGCGGTGCAGCGCTTCGATCCGTGTATAGATAGTGCGCGCGGTATCGAGGTTTCCCGCTCGTGCGGCGTCCTCCAGCTCTCTGCATAGCTGCGCAAGGCAATTGGCGCCGACATTGCCGTTGTACGAGCGCCAAGCGTGGGCCGCGCGTGCCAGTTCGATCCCATTGCCGGTATCCAGCGATTGTTCGATCGAGGCGATGAGTGCGCGAGAGTCCAACAGGTACAGCTCGCCAATATGCGTCAGCATGTCTTTTGGGCCGCTTCGCGGCAGCGCTCGCAGCGCCTCTAGCGTCGCGCCGTCGAGAAGCGATTCATTCGCCGGCGCGGACAATGCGGCGGATCGGGCCGAGGCAAGCCAACGCACCAGCATGGCGCGCAGCGCCTCTCGCCTGAAGGGTTTCGCCAAATGATCGTCCATTCCCGCGGCGAGACATGCAGCGCGCCCGGTGCTGGTAACGTCCGCCGTCAAGGCAATGATCGGGACATGCGTTCCGGCCGGCTCGCGGTTGCGCAGCGCCCTCGTCGCCGCGAAGCCGTCCATCACCGGCATTTCGCAGTCCATCAAGATGGCATCAAAGCAACGTGTTTGCATGACGTCGAGCGCTTGTTGGCCGTGATGCGCGATTTCGACCTCCAGCCCCAGCGAGGTCAGCATGCCGATGGCTACTTCGCGATTCAAAGGTTGATCTTCGACGACCAAAACGCGGCCGTGAAGCGCCGGCAACGCCCCGGCAGGCTTCTTCAACGCGACGGTGCGCTCCGTCAGCGCTGTGCCGTCATCCAAGCTGCCAATCAACGCCTTATGCAGTTCTGCGAGGCGCACTGGTTTGGTGAGTTCTGAGTCCAGCAGCGAGTCGCCGGCGGCGGCGCTCGAACCTAAGCTGACGAAACTTAACAGGCGAATGCTGCGCAAATTCTTTCCCAGACGACCGCGCACTTCTTGCCACAGACTCGCCGACTCGGCAATCAGGCTGTCATCGATTACGAGCGCATCGTAGTTCGCGCCCGTAGAGGCACTCAACGCTTCTGCCAACGATGCGACCTCGGTAGGACGTGCCGACCACGCTCGCAAGGCCTTGCCCAGCAGCATGCGGGCCGCCGCATTCTCATGCACCACCAGCACCCGCGCGCTGTTCAGACTACGCGGCGGCGCCGGCATCTGCGATGCAGGATCGGCGAGCGGGAAAGACAACTCGAACCAGAATGTGGAACCCCTGCCGGGCGCGCTGCTGACGGCAAGGCGCCCGCCCATGAGCTCGATGAGCTGGCGCGAAATGGCCAAGCCCAGGCCCGTGCCGCCGAAACGGCGAGTGGTCGACGCGTCTTCTTGCGCGAATTCATCAAATATCTTCGCCTGATTTTCGGGCGCGATGCCTACTCCCGTATCTGCCACCTCGACCCGCACCTTGAGCGATCCGTCCTCGGCGCCCAGCGCACACAGCCGCAGTATGACTTCGCCGCGTTCGGTGAATTTCACTGCATTGCCGCCAAGATTCACAATGACTTGACGCAGCCGCAAGGCGTCCAGTTTGAGCCTAGGCAACCTGGCGGGCGGGGAATCGCATAAAAGCTCGATCCCCTTGGTTGCGGCGCGCGCGGCCAGCATTTCCACCGTCTGCTCCAGCAGCTCGACTAAGTCGCACTCGACGGAATCGAGCTGCAGTCGGCCGGCTTCGATCTTCGAGAAATCAAGCACGTCATCGACGATGGCTAGCAGCGAATCGGCTGAGCGATGAATGGCCTCGGCAAATCTTCGTTGGGACGGGTCGATGTGGGTGTCGAGCAGGAGGCTCGTCATCCCGAGGACGCCGTTCATCGGCGTACGCAGCTCGTGACTCATGCGAGCCACGAACTCACTCTTGGCGCGGCTCAGGACTTGCAGCTGCAGATTGCGTTCTTCCAATTCATGCGTTCTGATTCGCACGGTGTGTTCCAACTCGCGGCTGTAACGCAGCTCGCGTTCGCGCCGCTGCCGCTGAAAGCGCCACAAGTACGCAAGAATCGCGACGCCGATCAGTAGGTACGCAATGCGTGCCGCGAGTGTATTCCAGGGGGCCGGCGCCACGCGCACGGGAATGCTCAAACTATCATCGCTCCAAATGCCGTCGGCATTCGCCGCGCGCACTTTGAAGACGTAATTCCCGGCATCCAAGTTCGCATATGTGGCGCGATGCATGGTTCCTGCATCGATCCAGCCGTTGTCGAAACCTTCAAGCCGGTAGGAGTAGTGATTGTCGGCGGGCGAGGTGAAATCTAGCGCGGAGAAATCCAACGTGACCAGTTTGTCGTCGTAGGCCAACGCCAACGCGCGAGTCGCGTTGGGAAGCTCTTGTGCGGCGATTGGCCGATTGAGCTTCGAAGCGGTGGTAAGAACGACGCGCGGCGCCGGTGCTTCGGAAGCCATGAGGTCAGGCGAAAAAGCGTTGAAACCATGGTTGCCGCCGAAAAACAAAATGCCCTCGGCACTGCGGAAGTGCGCATTGACGTTGAATTCGTCGTCCTGAAGACCCTGCACTTGATGGAACAGCTTGACGGAATGCATATGGGGGTCGAATCGCGCCAGCCCATTGTTGGTGCTCAGCCACAAGCGCGATTCCCGGTCCGATTCGATACCGTAGACCACTTGACTCGGCATCCCGCTCAGTCCGGATTGGTTTTCGAAATGCACTGCTTCGGGCTGCGCGGAAGTGCCCACGACACGGTCAAGGCCGCCTCCCGCCGTGCCAACCCACAGGTCTCCATGCATATCGATATGCAGCGCATACACGGTATCGTCGCTGAGACTCTTGGGATCCCGGTTGTCGCGTCGGTAAGCGTAGAAGCGGCCGGATTTGCGTTCCAGAAGATTGAGGCC
>JAQGOD010000423.1 GCA_028293775.1 Gammaproteobacteria bacterium | reverse complement strand
AGGCGCGCAGTGAATTGCCGTGTGCCACGATGAGCACGTCTTTTCCGGCGCGAAGTTCCGGGACTATTCGGGATTCCCAAAAGGGAAGCACTCGGGACAGAGTGTCTTTCAGCGATTCGGCCGCCGGCAAATATGTCGGATCTACGTTCGCGTAGCGGGGGTCGAAACGCGGATGACGCGGGTCGTCCGCACCCAATGGCGGCGGCGGCACATCGTAGCTGCGTCGCCACAATTTTACCTGCGCTTCCCCGTGCTTCTCGACCGTTTGTGCTTTGTTGAGCCCTTGCAAAGCGCCATAGTGGCGCTCGTTCAGGCGCCAGCTCCCTTCGATCGGGGTCCACATGCGATCGGTGGTGTCGAGCATGATCCAGAGCGTGCGGATGGCCCTTTTCAACACCGACGTGAAGGCAATATCCGGCTTCAGATTGGCCGCGAGCAGTTCGCGTCCCGCCTGAGCAGCCTCGGCGCTTCCTAGATCGCTCAAGTCGACGTCGTGCCAACCCGTAAATAGGTTCTCGACGTTCCAAGTACTTTGGCCGTGGCGCACCAAGAGCAATTTCCCAGTCATCTTTTTCTCCTAACGGCGCATGGCCGCCGCGAACAAGCCGTCGAAAACCGTAGCCAGTGTCGAGCCCTGATGCATGTTCACGCTCAAGCGAATTCGCCCGCGGTCCGCGCGCACCAGCATTTTGCTGAATTTATCGATGTCGCCGGCGGCGGGAATTTGAACGCAAGCGCGCATCTCGCCGTGAACGGGAACCAAAAACCGCATGTTTGATTCTTGAATGACCGCATCGGCATCGAGCGCTCGAGTCGCAAGGAAACGCGTGATCCACGCCCATCCGGTCAGCACCGCCAGCGCATACAGGCTGCCGCCGAATGCGGTTCCTTTATGATTCGCATTGGGCGCGAGCGGGGCTCGCAGGATCACGGCCGTTTCATCCGCGGACTCGACGATCACTCCCATGGGCTTTGCCAGCATGATTTCTCGATCGATGCGCTGCTGCAGGTAGTCCGCACCGTATTCGATGGACCGCGCCACGCGCTCAATCCTGTGCAAGGCGTCTGACCGCTTGCAGCGCCACAGAAATGGTCGCGAAATCCGGCGGCGAGCCGGTACGTAAATCCACTACCACGCGCTTCAGCGCATCGACTGGCGCCGAATGACGCGAGAGCCACTGTTCGACACGCGCTTGCGGGTTTCTGCCCTTGCATCGCAATACCGCCAGGGTGAGCTTCGCTTGCAGCGCATACAAGTTGTCGCGCAATGTATGGCGCGCGACCGCCTGCCACTGGCCGTCGGCGGCCAGTGCTTCGATTTGTTCCTTGATCCAAGTAAGGCCGATACGCTCGCCAAGATCGAAATACGCCTTCGCCGCGTAGCCTATCCGCAGGCGCGCGGCCATGGCCACTTCGACCAAGTCCAAAGCGCTGTGCAATTCCTCGAGGGATGCGATGCGCGCGGCCAGCGGCTCGGGCACGTGCTGCTCGACAAGCTGAGAGCGCAACGCACTCATCCGCGCCTTTTGCGTGACGCCGAGCACGCCCGACAATTCGTGGAACAGTTCCGTGACCTTGGCAGCGTAGCGGGAGACCGCGCGCTCGATACTTAAATCGTTGCGCCGGTTTTCCAGCAGCCAATAGCTCATATGGCGCAACAAGCGTGTGGTCTGAAACATCGCCGTGTATTGAACCGCGGCGGGGATACGATTGTCGAGCGCCTCGATTTGCGCCCAGATATTGCGCACCGCAAATACTTCGCGCGCAATGCTGTAGGCGCGCGCAATGGCAGCCGGGTCCGCGCCCGTATCGTCCTGTGCACGCACCGGAAAAACCGGCCCCATGCGGTTGATCAAGCTATTCGTGATCGCGGTTGCGATAATCTCCCGCCTCAGGCGATGGCGCTTTATGCGTTTTGCGAACCGCTTTTGCACCGGCTGCGGGAAATAGCGGTTCAGCTCGGCGGACAGATAAGGGTCCTCCGGGACATCGGAATGGATGAGAGCCCGATATAACCAGATTTTTCCGTAACTCAAAATAATGGCAAGTTCCGGGCGCGTGAGTCCTTCGCCGGCCTGGCGGCGCTCTGCCAAGTCTTCATCGCTCGGCAGGAATTCCAAGCTGCGGTTCAGATCGCCGGATCGCTCCAGTGCGCGGATGACGTAAGCACTCTCGCTCAAACGCTGTTTCGCCTGGAACTCGCTGGTACTGATGCCCTGGCTTTGGAGGTAGTTGTTGCGCAGCACGAGGCCCGCCACCTCATCGGTCATGCTGAAGAGCAGGCGATTGCGCGCCGCTTGGGTGATTTCCTTGGCACGTACCGCGCCGTTCAAGAGAATCTTCAAATTCACTTCGACGTCGGAGCAGTTCACGCCGGCCGAATTATCGATGAAGTCGGTATTGAGCCGGCCGCCGCGCCTCGCGTACTCGATGCGCCCGAGTTGCGAGAGCCCCAAGTTGCCGCCCTCGCCAATCACCTTGCAATTCAAGTTGCGCGCATCGATGCGCACCGCGTCGTTGCTGCGATCTCCGACGTCGCTGTGGCTTTCGCTGCTGGCCTTGACGTAGGTGCCTATCCCGCCGTTCCACAAAAGGTCCACGTGTGCCTTCAAGATCGCCTTGATCACCTCGTTAGGCGTGACTTGCGCCGGGAGCTCCAACAAGCCTTGAGCCTCGCGCGAAAGCGACAGGCTTTTCGCCGACCTTGAGAATACGCCGCCGCCCTTGGAGACGGCGGCGCGAGAATAATCCTCCCAGGAGGAACGCGGCAGCGTGAAAAGCCGCTCGCGCTCAGCAAACGAGCGCACCGGGTCCGGCTGCGGATCGATGAAAATGTGCTGATGATTGAAGGCTGCGACCAGGCGAATGTGCTGCGACTGCAACATGCCGTTACCGAACACGTCGCCGGCCATGTCGCCGATGCCGCAGACGGTGAAGCTCTGGGTTTGGATGTCCACACCGATTTCCCGGAAGTGGCGCTTAACGCATTCCCACGCACCGCGCGCTGTGATCGCCATTTTCTTGTGGTCGTATCCGACCGAACCGCCGCTCGCGAACGCGTCGCCGAGCCAAAAGCCATATTCCAGCGAAATGGCATTGGCGATATCCGAAAAAGTCGCCGTTCCCTTGTCCGCGGCGACCACCAGATAAGCATCGTCTTTGTCGTGGCGAACCACCATACGGGGCGCGACGATCTTCTCATCGACGATGTTGTCGGTGATGTCCAATAGTCCGCGTATCAGCGTCTGATAGCAGGCGATCACCTCGGCCTGCTGTGCTTCGCGGTCGACGGGCATGCGCCGGACGACGAAGCCGCCCTTTGCGCCCACCGGCACGATGACCGTGTTCTTGACATGCTGCGCTTTCATCAGACCCAAGATTTCAGTGCGGAAATCTTCGCGCCTGTCCGACCAGCGGATTCCGCCGCGCGCCACGTATCCCATGCGCAAGTGCACGCCTTCCATGCGCGGCGAGAATATGAAGACTTCGAAAAGCGGTTTTGGCAGCGGCAGCTCGCGCAGTTGCTGACTTTCGAGCTTGAAGGAGAGATA
>JAQGOD010000414.1 GCA_028293775.1 Gammaproteobacteria bacterium | reverse complement strand
AACGGCGCTGCGAAGCGGTGTTGCGGCAGATTCCATTGTTTGACGTCGGCGCCGCTGTAATCAGCGTCACGCTGGTCTGGATACTTCCGAATGTCCTCCCCTCGGTTAGAATCGCAACCGTTGGCGGCGCAGCTTTGATCATAGTCTTGGCAGCCGTGCGACAAAACCTGTCGCTTCTGGAACACGATCGACTGGTGGCGGCCGAACAGCACCTCAGTGAACTTACGCAAGAATTGCAAGCAAGCAATGCGCACCTGGCGACCAGCAATGAGAGACTGGTCGCGGCCACGGAACACGCGACCACGTTGGCGCAGATCGCCCAAGTGGCAAATCAGGCGAAGAGCGACTTCCTGGCTAATATGAGTCACGAGATCCGCACGCCGATGAATGGCGTGCTTGGCATGGCCGAGCTGCTGCTCGATACGGAGCTTGATGCTCTGCAGCGCGACTACACAGAAACCATCCGGGACAGCGGTGCCTCGCTGCTTACCGTTATCAACGACATCCTGGACTTCTCCAAAGTAGAAGCGGGTAAGCTGGAACTCGAGTGCCTGGATGTCGACTTGCGCGATACTTTCGAAGACGCCGCCCGGCTACTGTCGATTCAGGCGCACGCAAAGGGGTTGGAGGTTACCGCCCAGATCGACACGAAACTGCCCCATCTCGTCAAGGCTGATGCTGGTCGAGTGCGCCAGATTCTCTTGAATCTTGCCGGCAACGCCATTAAGTTCACGACGAAAGGCGAGGTATCGCTCGAGATCAAGGTGCTCGAGACGGGTGCGAACGGCACGAGGGTGCGTTGCGAAGTTCGCGACACCGGCATCGGCATTCCCGCCGATCGACTGCAGTCCTTATTCACACCCTTTATGCAAGTGGACTCTTCGACAACGCGTCGATTCGGTGGCACCGGATTGGGATTGTCGATCGTACGCCGTTTGGTGGAATTGATGAGCGGCGAAACCGGTGTCGAGAGTGTTGAAGGCGTGGGCTCTCTTTTCTGGTTTACCGCGCATTTCGCGCCCGTCACCGATGCGCTACAGATGCCTTACCTAGCACCGTCCTCGATCCGAGGTCAGCGTGTGCTTGTAGTGGACGATAATGCGACCAATCGCACAGTGCTCATGGGACAGCTTCTTTTATGCGGTGTCGAAGCTGTGTCCGCAAGCTCGGCGAACGAGGCACTGGCGCTCCTGCGTCAGGCGGAGAACGCACGCCGCCCCTACCAAGCAGCACTCGTTGATTATCTGATGCCCGGCTGCGACGGCGCAGAACTCGGCCGCGCCATCATCCAAGATGAGAGCATAAAAAACACAAGACTCATTCTGCTCACGTCATCCGGTCAACGGGGCGATGGGCAGCTGTTCGCGCATATCGGCTTTGCGGCTTATCTGTTAAAGCCCGTTACGCAGCGCGATTTGACAGAGTGTCTAATATTGGTCCTCGCCAATACTGCGGATTCCTGGCATCTTCAAAGCCAACCGATGGTCACCCGCCATGCGCTACGTGCACAGCGAGCCCGGACGGGCAACCGAATTTTGCTGGCTGAGGATAACCTGGTCAATCAAAAGGTCGCCTCGAGACTGCTGGAGAAGCTCGACTACCTCGTGGATATCGTAGCTGATGGCCGTGCCGCGGTCGCCGCCTGGGAAACCGGAAAATACGATCTCATCATCATGGATTGCCAAATGCCCTTGATGGATGGTTACGAGGCGGCAAGTGAGATCCGCAGGCGCGAACAGGACAAGCACCACATCCCTATTGTGGCGCTCACCGCTCACGCCATGAAGGGCGATGACGAAAAGTGTAGAGCCGCCGGGATGGATGATTACCTTTCCAAGCCGATCGACCGGGACAAGTTATATACGTGCCTTGACGGTTTCCTAACTCGCTCGACCAGAATGCACGCCAGGATTCAGAAAGTGCCCATCGTTGCCGAGAGCGCGAATGACCCGGTCGATTGGGGAGCGCTCCTCAAATCGATCGATGGCGATGAAGACTTCGCGCGCGACCTGGCGCTGGCCTATATCGGGGCGGGAGATCGGGAACTCTTGGTACTTGCGGCGGCGCTGAGCACTGGCGACGCATCGGCGTTGCGCGAATCTGCACATGCACTCAAGGGCGCAAGCGCGAATTTGCGCGCCTCGGCGACAACATTGGCGGCAGCGCAGCTTGAAGAGGCCGCCGGCTCAGGCGAGAGTGCCCAGATTCCGGTGCTCGCCGAGAAGCTGATGGCGGAACTCAGAAGCTCGATTGCATTTGTCCGATCCAAGGCGAGGAAACGCGCCAGCTGAGGGACACGGTCATCGCTGATCGCGCTCGGGGCACGCGATGGCATGCACGAATCTGTCGACTTCATCCGGGGCCAATTGGCCATCGTGATCCCGGTCGGCCCGGGCAAACTGCATTTCCAGACATCGGAACACTTGCTCCTTCGAGACTGTTTCCGTTGCTGCGATAGACCTAACGTAATCCTGCATCGCCATGATGTGAACTCCTCGAGCGGGTGCATGTTATGGATTCACCCGTAAAGACGCTGTTAAGAAACACGCGGCGCGGCCCGCAACGGGCTCCGGCCGCATGCGGTTGGATGCCGGGCATCTGTTGCCGGCTCAACAAGTGCCTTGACAATTGTTGCCGAGGCATCTATCCTGGCTGCCAGGTGGAAGCACAGATATGAGCGACATCTACGATCCCAAGACGATTGACGTCAACAACACTCTCGCGCCGCTTTTGGGCCAGGTGAAGTTGGCGATTCTCAAAGGCATGGACCAGGAGTTTTTGCTCGATCAGGATTTGGCCGCGCTGGAAGTGACGGCGGCTCAATTCGTGATCATTGCGAATCTATTGAAAGGAATTGCGAAATCCGCTTGTGAATTGTGCAGAGCCATGGACTACGACCGCGGCGCGATGAGCCGGATGATCGACCGCTTGGAAAGCAAGAATTTGCTGCGTCGCGTCGCGCTCGCCCACACGCGGCGTGAGCAATCGATCGAGGTCACGGAGGCCGGCAAGGCGGCATTTCCGAAGATGCAGGCCTGTCTGGTGAAGGTGCTCAATAAATTGTTGAACGGCGTCACCAAGACCCAAGTGCAAGAAGTCGAGAGGACCTTGAAGCAGATGCTCGCGAATAGTTAGTTTTTTCGGTTTTTTTTGTGCTGAATGTTGCCCAGGCATATGTTGCGAAGGCAGCTGAAGCGACGGGGAAGGAGAAGGTTGTGAAGGAATTATTTGAATCAGTCGCTGCGAAGGCTGCCGGTGGATGGCAAAGCGCCGGCTCTAAATTCGACTTCGAAGTATTTGCGTTGCCGGGCGGCAGCTTCATTGCGGTTGCGTTGTGGTGCTGGTCGTTGGCGATGATGATGGTGAAAAGCTCGCACGAGCATCACCAGATTAAGCTGTTGACGCTCGATACAAAGACCGCGGGGCGTGTGGAGTGCGACGGAGCGCACTGCACATGAGCATCAGCGAAGCCGCCATGTTCCTCGTGATCTTTGCCGGACTCGTGCTGTGCGTGGCTTACTTCAGGGAAAGCTACCGTGCCATGAGAGCTTCCAAGGACGACCGCGGAAGTGGTGGTGACTCAGTCGCTTAAAATCTCTTCTCCGTCTTGAGCCCGGCGGTCCCGAGTGGCCGGATTATTACAAGTGTATGAATCCTAAGTCTTAACAGCAATTGACATAGGAAGTCTTTGGCGTAAAGTAGCTGCCAAAGCAGTAATTGCCGAGGCACTCAATGTCCAAGCAGTATTATCAAGTGTCCACGTACAAGTCGCATTTCTGCATCGGGGTCCTGGTATAGCGTGCGCATTCCAAGATCCTCGATGTCATGGAACCCTTGTTCGAGAGTCACGG
>JAQGOD010000401.1 GCA_028293775.1 Gammaproteobacteria bacterium | reverse complement strand
TACCCGAAGCCTAAGCGGCCCTGTGGTGCTCAAGTTTCAGACTGCGGGAAGGCTTGAGAATCCAGAATAGCACCTGGTGCCACGGGGGCAAGCCGGGTTTTTAAAAACTGCCGCCTAAGAAACAGCCGAAATCGAGAAAAATCGCTTATTTATTTGATTTTAATACAAATTATATTTTTAAGCGTTATCAGGCTCGTTCGGCCGCGGAAACCCGCCCCGGGCTAAGTGCCCAATGCCCGAACCACCGTATTTGAAGCGAACTTTATGTCACTTGACACGATGTTCATAACATTTGACACCCTATCCCCATCGCGTCCAAACCTCAGCGGGAGGATAATTTAGTCATGAAAAAGCAGCGCGCCCTTTTTTGTTGGATTTTCGGCAGCCTGACCCTGGCCGGTATTGCGGTCGCTGCTTCCACAACCCCTACCCCGCCGGCGTCGCCCGCGCCTCCTGCCGCATCAGCCCCGCAGGCTCAAGCGGCCGAATCCGCGCCGGCCGCAGCGCCAGCGCAAACGCCGGAGGCTGCGCCAAAACAAAGCAGCCAAATTTGGGAGTGCGTGACAAACGGGGTTAAAACATTCTCCAACAATCCCTGCGGCAACAAGGCAACTCGCGTCGCGTTGCGCCCCATCAACACGATGAAACCCACGCCCGTAATTCGAAGCGCGTACGCCAATGGGCCCGACCCGCGTTATACCAAAGAATACACTGATCAAAACCTATACCCGGATCAAGAGGCGTCCGGTCAAGGATTCGACGGTTCCTCTTCGGATGTTGAGGGCTATCCCGGCGTTCAGGGATTTGTGTACCTTCCGCTAAATAGAACTCATCATAATCACCGCCGGGCGCATCACCGCGATTCAACATCAGAGACGCACAGACCTGACCCGAAACCGCAGAACTCCATGCCAGCACCGCAACGGGCCATGCCTGCGCCCAGGAAAAATTAGCTTCCGCGACGTTCAACTTGACCCGCCTCGCGATTATTGGGACCCTAGCTTTAAGGGGAAAAACCATGGCGCATATCGCGAATGCTTCAGGGACGGCGGGGCGCGTAGCCGCAATACTCATTGTTTCATTCCTTGCAGGCGCCGCACTGGCGGATCCGCCTCAAGCCGAGCATCAGAAGGACAGCATTGACTCGACGACCGTTGCCGCGCCGCGAGACCGCGCTGACATCGAGCGCCAGGTTAGGACATTCGTGAATGCGATCGCAATAAAACCCGGCGACGAGTCTCTCGCCCGCTGGCAATCCCAAATCCCGCTATGTCCCCTGGTGGCCGGCATGCCGAGCACAGATGGCGAATACATTCTGTCGCGCGTCTCGAAGATCGCCACGGCCGCGGGTGCGCCGCTTGCCCCCGCCAAGTGCAAGGGGAATTTCTACGTCATCGTCACTTCCGACCCCGATGGCGTGATCAAGGCCTGGAGCAAGCGCGATGTGAGACTCTTCGGCGACGAGACCGACCAGGGAGGCGCTAAAATCCGCGAGTTCAACGCAACCAGCTCCATACGGGTCTGGTACAACACCGAATTCTATAGATTGGATGGAACGCCGCTCGGCAATGCCGAGGGCCGAACGAACGACAGTGCTCGCGCCACGCGGCTCGAGACCAATAACTATCGAGCTCTGTCATCGATTATCGCGCTCGTGGACACCCGGCACTTGAAAAATGTTTCCTTCGGCCAAGTCGCGGCCTACGTCTCGATGATGGGGCTTGTGCAGCTTCGCCCGCAGGCCAACGCCACTGATGTGCCCACGATCCTTAATCTATTCGTCGATCCCGCAAAGGCACCGCCCGGTTTGACCGCCTGGGATGAATCCTTCCTCAAGGCGGCGTACCAAACGCGCATTACCGACAGGACGCAACTCGCGGCCATCAAAACAGCCATGGTGCAAGACGTTGCGCCCTGAAGCCAAAGCCGTTGCCTTGGTAACGGGCGCCTCCCGGGGAATCGGGCGTGTCATCGCGATGCAGCTGGCTCAACGCGGCCTCACCGTCGCCATTCACTACCGCGATAAACGACGAGCCGCCGAGCAGTGCCTGGAAAGTCTCTCCGGCAGCGGGCATGCCATTTTCGATGCCGACTTGTCGGACGCGGCGGCCCCCGAAGTCCTCTGGAGACGCGTCGTTGAACAACTCGGCGCTGTCGACGTTCTGATCAACAATGCCGGCCTATACATCGAGCATTCGCCCCTGAAGATTGATTACGAATCCTGGAATTCTGCATGGCGCACGACGCTGTCCGCCAATCTCGCCGCGCCCGCCAGCCTGTCGCTTCTGGCCGCGCAAAGCATGGCGCGGCGGACCAATCCTCGGGACGAGTGGTCCGGCCGGGGCCGAATCGTCAACATTTCCTCGCGCGGCGCGTTTCGCGGCGAACCCGACGCGCCCGCCTACGCCGCCAGCAAGGCCGGTCTCAATGCCTTGTCGCAGTCCATGGCCAAGGCACTCGCCCCTCGCGCGATCTATGTTTATTGCATCGCTCCAGGCTGGGTGGAAACCGACATGGCGACGAGCCACCTTGAGGGCCCAGGGGGAGCTGCGATTTTGGAGCAGCACCCCTTGGGAAGAGTGAGCCGCACCGATGAGATTGCCGATGCAGCCGTGTACTGCGCACTCGATGCACCGGCTGCCATGACCGGCTGCATTATCGATGTAAACGGTGCCAGTTATTTGAGGACTTGAGCCAATGCATCGACGCACTGGCAGCGCCAACATGCCGTTGCACGGTGGA
>JAQGOD010000363.1 GCA_028293775.1 Gammaproteobacteria bacterium | reverse complement strand
TCGGCGCCAACGTTTCGAGCCGCCGCGCGGGCATCAGCGCGCTCTTGCGGATAGCGTCCATCAGCGAGAATGAGTGCCGCTCTCGCACGTAGTATCCGAGCACGCGCGCGTACGTGCCGGCGGTGCGGGGGTGGCCCTTGCCTTTGTGGATCATCGAGTCGCTCGCGATGGCGGTGAGGGGGCTGGTCACGGCGACTTCCTCCATCTCGGGTGTATTGAGGTGCAGGATCACGATCCCGCCCTGCTTTCGGTACTTTTGGAAGGTCTCCCGCGTGAGCCGCTCGCCGGTCTCCGCCCACTGCAGCTTGTGGAGTTCGCTCTCTGGCGCGCCCTCGAACCGGTCGAGCAGCGCCGACTCGATCTCGGTCATTCCGGCGCTGTAAGGATAGGCCTCGGTAGTGACATCCAGCCCACGTTTCCGGGCCTCCGCCACCATTTGCAGCGTCTGAGGGGTCGATGCGGCGCTCGAGCTGTTGATGTGGACGATATGAAGCGGCGCGCCGGTGAGTGCCGCAGCCCCGATCACTTCCTCGAAGGCCTCGACGCTGCTGCCCGGTTCACGGGTTCCCGTGAACCGGGTGTGCACGAACGCTGGGGCCTTCCGCTCCGCGGCGATCCGGAACATCTCGAGTACCTCCACCGGCTCGCTGCCGGCGTGTATTCCAGCCCGAAGCCGACGCCGAGTCCTCCCTGGTCGAGGCCGCGGCGTACCAGCACCTTGATCTGTTCGATTTGCTCCGGCGTCGCCGTGAGCCGTCCTGCATCGCCGCGCGGCAGCAACGAACCCGGGTCATTGAACACCTTCATGCGCGACCGGACATGGCTGGCCGCGACGCCGTAGTTGATCAACGCCTTGCCGGCATGCGACACGTACCAGCCGTCGACATCCTCGCTACCGACCTCCAGCTCGAGCGCCGTGGTCACACCGTCCATCGCATAGAAGCGGTAGTTCTCGTCGTCCTGCCCGTGGCAATGTAAATCGACGAATCCGGGCGACACGACCAGCCCCGATGCGTCGAGCACGGTCCTGCCACGAAGCGAAACTACACTGATCGCCGCGACCTTCCCGTCCCGAATGCCGATCGAGCGCACCGCATCGAGTCCCGATTCCGGGTCCAGAACGCGGCCGCCGGCGACCACGATGTCGTAAGTCGGCTCCTGCACCGCTGCGAGAGATGGCCGGCAAGCGGCCAGTGCGAGGAACACGAAGGAACTCAGGAGGTAGCGCATCCAATGTTCTCCGAAGCGTAATTATTGTCTGGCCGACCCGCCATTGCGCGCCATCGCGACAACCCGCAACTCGGCACGAGGGTATCAGACTATAGTCTGGCCAGCGATGCGTGGTACCCGCCCTATCTGCTCGCGCGCCAGATCGCTGCGCTCAAGAAGCTCTCAGACGACACGGACACACCCGTGCAGCACTACATTAGAAAGGCAGTGGACGAATACCTGGAGAAGCAAAAAAGAAAAAAGAAGAAGCCCGACCCCTAGCACCGGGTTTGAAATTCCGCGCCGACGGTTTCTCGGCGTGCACGCGGGCGGCGCCGCGCCGCCGCGCTCCGCCGAGCATGTTAATCTTGGGGCGAGCACTAACAATTTGCGGGGGGAACGTTCATGCGAACATGGTTGTCAAGCGTCTGTGGCGCCGCGGCGTTGGCCGTAACAGTGAGTGCACACGCGGAGCCGGCCCCGCCCGGGTCGCTCACCGATGCGTTGGCGGTGATTCAGGCGCATCGCTTCGTCGATCTCACGCACACGTTTGCCCCGGGCATTCCACATTGGAAGGGCGCTCCGAATGAAAGCGTCAAAACCTTGTACACGGTTGAAAAAGACGGCTTCCGGATCAACGAGTATTGCCACATCGGCCAGTGGGGCACGCACGTCGATCCGCCGGCGCATTTCCATACCGGGTTGCACAGCGTCGATCAAATCGATCCCAAGGAAATGTTGATGCCGCTGGTGGTCGTCGATGTTCATGAGCAGGCGGCCAAGAATCCCGACTACGTATTGTCGTTGAGCGACATTCAATCCTGGGAGCATCGCCACGGGCGTATTCCGCGCGGCGCGTTCGTTGCGATGCGCACCGACTGGTCGAAGCGGTGGCCGGACGACAAGGCACTCGCCAATAAGGATGCCGCCGGCGTGTTTCATTATCCCGGCTGGAGCATGCCGGTGTTGAAGCTGCTTTACGAGGAACGCGGAATCGCTGCGTCGGGCCACGAAACCACGGATACGGATCCGGGTATCGCGACGACCAAGGATGACTATTCGCTCGAGTCGTATGTATTGGGGACCAATCATTACCAGATCGAAATGCTCGCCAATCTCGACCAGGTACCGGAAGCTGGAGGGTTGGTGTGGGTAACGTTTCCCAAGGTCGAAAATGGCTCCGGATTCCCGGCCCGTGTGATTGCGGTGGTACCGTGAACGCGCCTCGCGGCTTCGCGGCGCAGGCGCCGATAGAATACGCGGATGCCTCGCCCGAAGTTCGGGCCGTGTATGACGACATCATGGCGACCCGCAAGTCGGACTGGGTCAACAACTACTGGAAAGTACTCGCCCACCATCCGCCCACGTTGCGGCGCATGTGGGCAAATTCCAAAGAAGTCATGGGCCCCGGCGCCCTCGACCCACTCACCAAGGAACTCATTTATATGGCGGTCAGCGTGACGAATGCCTGCCGGTACTGCATTGCCTCCCATGGTGCCGCGGCCCGGAAGAAGGGCATGACGCCCGAGCAGCATGCAGAACTCGTGGCCATCATCGGGCTCGCGAATGAAACGAACCGCCATTCATTCGCGATTGATTTGCAAATCGACGTACAATTCCGCTAGTTCGGCGATTCTGAAATGACCATGCTTA
>JAQGOD010000396.1 GCA_028293775.1 Gammaproteobacteria bacterium | reverse complement strand
ACAAGCAAGAAATCCTCGCGACCTTTGACTTGAAGGCACGCCTCGACCGTGTGTTGACCTTGCTGGGCCGCCGTATCGAGGTGTTGAAGGTGTCGCGGGAGATCGATGAGAAGACGCGTGAGGCCTTCGATGACCGGCAGAAGGAAGCGGTATTGCGCGAACGGCTGCATCAAATCCAGAAGGAGCTCGGTGAGACGGACGGCTCGAAAGCGGAACTCGCGGAATTGAAGGTACAGATCAAGGATGCAGGAATGCCGCCCGAGGCCGAAGAAGTAGCACAGCGCGAGCTCAATCGCTTGGATCGGATGCCGGAACAGGCAGCCGAGTACTCCATGACGCGCACCTACCTCGAGTCGCTGATCGCCATGCCCTGGTCCAAGCTCGATCCGGAGCAGTTGGACATAGAGCAAGCGCGCAAAATACTCGACGAGGATCACTATGGACTGACGAAGATCAAGCGCAGAATTCTCGAATTCCTCGCGGTGCGCAAACTCAATCCCGAAGGCCGCAGTCCAATCTTGTGCTTCGTGGGACCCCCGGGCGTCGGCAAAACATCGCTGGGGCAAAGCATCGCCAAAGCGATCGGATTGAAATTCGGACGCGTGAGCCTTGGCGGCGTGCACGATGAGGCGGAGATTCGCGGTCACCGGCGTACCTATATCGGCGCGCTGCCTGGCAACATCGTACAGGCCATCCGCAAGGCGGGCCGCCGCAACCCGGTATTGATGCTGGATGAGGTGGACAAGCTCTCGGCCAGTTATCAAGGCGATCCGTTCTCAGCGCTGCTCGAAGTGCTGGATCCGGAACAGAACAATTCATTCCGGGACAATTATCTGGGAGTTCCTTTCGATCTCTCGAAAGTGCTTTTCATCGGCACCGCGAATGTGCTGGATTCGATTCCGGCGCCTCTGCGCGACCGGATGGAGGTCATCGAACTCACAGGCTATACCGAGGAGGAAAAACTGCAAATCGCGCGCCGCTATCTGCTCAAGCGCCAACTGCAGGCCAATGGCTTGACGGCTGAGCAGGTGCAAGTCTCCGACGATGCTTTGCGCCGCGTGATTACCGATTACACGCGTGAAGCCGGTGTGAGAAATCTGGAGCGCCAGATCGGCGGCTTGCTGCGAAACTGCGCGGTGACAATTGCATCCGGGGAAACGCAAAGCGTGTCCATCGATGCGGCTGACGTGGAACGCATCCTCGGCGCGCCGCGCTTCGAAAGCGACGTGGCTCTGCGCACCAGCGTGCCGGGCGTGGCCACAGGGCTGGCTTGGACGCCCGCAGGCGGCGATATTCTATTCATCGAATCAAGCCGCGTTCGGGGCAGCGGCAAATTGATTTTGACGGGCCAGTTGGGCGATGTCATGAAAGAGAGCGCGCAAGCGGCCGTGACCCTGGTGAAATCGCAGGCCGAGCGCCTAGGGATAGACGCGGCGATTCTGGATAACAGCGATCTGCACATCCATGTACCGGCCGGCGCCATCCCCAAAGATGGACCGAGCGCCGGGGTGGCGATAGCAACTTCGTTGGCCTCGCTGTTGACACAGCGCACCGTACGCGCGGACGTCGCAATGACCGGAGAGATCAGCCTGCGTGGGGTCGTCATGCCGGTGGGCGGCATCAAGGAGAAATGCGTGGCGGCGGCCCGAGCCGGAATCCGCACCGTGATTCTCCCGGCGCGCAACCGGCGGGACTTGGAGGACATTCCTGACAGCGTTCGCGCGCGGCTCGAGTTCGTGTGGGCCGAGAAGATCGAGGATGTTTTCGCTCGCGCGCTCGAAACTACCGCGGCGGAACGGGCAGCGGCTTAAAGGTTAGAGTCCTCGTCCCTCCGTTGCGGCCACCAGCGTTGCAGCATGGCGGCGGCCCAATTTTTGCCTCCGAGCCCAAAGGCCAACGCCAGCGCGAGCATGATGCCCGCCAGAATGATGAGAAAGGTTCTCTGAACGATGTCGCCGCCGACTTCGACCTGGCTCAACGCAATCATCACGACGAAAGTCATGATCACGTAGCGGACGATGCGGCCCAGCATGTCCGCATCGGGAATTTGCGCATCGACGCAGTAGGCATGCACGGCGTTGCCGACGAAGCGGGCGCAATACGAACCGAACACCACGATCAGCATTGCGATGAGAAGTTTGGGCGTGAACAGCACCGCGCGGAGCAGCAAATCGGTGATGTAGGTGAGGCCCAGCCCATTGAACGCGATGATGAGCGCGGCGAAAATAACCAGCCAAAATGCCACGACGCCGAACAAGGTCGTGGTATCTCCGCGCGAGCCGGCCTGCCTTAGAAAATGGTCTGTGCCGGCCCGCTCGGTCAAGACGTTGAAATTCACAGCCCGCAGTGCACGCTCCACGGCGAAGCGCACCGCCTTCGCAAGAAGCCACCCGCCCAAGACCACGACCAGTGCCAAGAGCAGGCGCGGCAGGAGCGCGGCGGTTTGGTGCAGGAACTCTCGAGTCGCATCCACCAACATATCAATACTTTGCATGAGAGCCTCCGATTAGCTGCCCCAGTCGAGAATTCCCTGTAGTGGAATGCCGACCCAGCTCGGCCGATTACCGAGTTCGTAGCGCAATTCGTATAGCGCTTTTTCTAGCTCGAACATTCCCAGCAGCCCGTGCCCCGGCTGGAGCAATTCGTACAACACCAGCGGGCCGGCGTTCGATTGGCCGGCCCCCGGTTGGCCGGCGCCCGGTTCGCGGGCCGCTGCATCGTATGCGGATAAGAACGCCGTACGCACCTCGAGTTCCCAGCCCCGCGCCAAGGGCGCCAATCTCGCCGCTTCGGTCTCGTTATGGGCAACACTTCTCAAGGCGCTCTGTTGCACGTAGGCGAACGATCGCATCATTCCGGCCACATCGCGCAACGGCGATTGCTTGGCGCGGCGCTGCTCCAAGCTGTGTCCTGGCTCCCCTTCGAAATCGATGATGATGAAATCGTTGCGCGTCACCAATACCTGGCCGAGATGGTAGTCGCCATGAATGCGTATCTTCATGCCCTGGGGCACCACTTTTGCGCAGGCTTCGATGCGCGCGATGATTTGGTCGCGCTGCGCAAGCACGGCGTTGGCACGCTCGCGGTCAGCCGCCGGAATCGATTCCATGCTGGAGGCCAAAAGATCCAGCGCCTTGCGTGCCTCATCCAAGGCGCGCTGACGATACCCGTCTATATCGGTGATGGTGATCGCCAGCGGCGAAAATGCCGCATCATTCGTGGGGCGTGCCAACGCCCGATGCAACTCGGCAGTTCGTACCGCCAACACGCGCATCATCGTCAAATAGGCTTCGTGGGCATTGGCCGGGAGCGCGTCCGTCGCGGGCGTGGTTCGATATTGCTCCAAGTGACGCCGCACGTACTCCAGAGAATAGGTCCAACCATCTCCTTGATTGGGCACGTAGGCCTGCAGCATCGCCAGTAATCGATTCTGGCCGTCGTTTGCAATGTATTCGAGCACTCCCGCCAAGGGCGCACAATTCGCATAGTGCGCCACTTCGGTAAGATAGAGGCCCATTTCGAGTTCGGGGTTCATTCCGACGCGCAATCGGCGGTAGCCCTTGAGCATCAACCGCTCCGGCATGTTGACCACGGTATTCGAGCTCGAACCGCGCGGCCGTTCAACGGGCAGCGACGCAAAATCCGCGCCGGCGATTTGCGAGAATGCGGCGGTCGGCCTGAACTGCAGCTTGCCTTGCGACAT
>JAQGOD010000270.1 GCA_028293775.1 Gammaproteobacteria bacterium | reverse complement strand
TGCCTCCCGCATTTTTGCACTGGGCTAATGCTATCAGAAAGGATAGTTGAGCCCGGTGAAGACCGCAGGCCCCTCACTACCATAGCCGATGTCCACATAACCGACGACGAAAGGCCTGGCGATACCTCGAAATCCAACACCCACAACCGGATGCACGTGAAAAAGCGGATTCGTGTTGGAATGCGCGAAGACGCGTCCGAAATCAACAAAGGGGGCGACTTCGATATCCAATTTCGTGGTGACCGCGTCAAAGGTGAACACTTTGCGGCGCAGCTCCACCGTGGTTGAAAAGGAATTGCGATCGTAAAATCGACCGTCGCCGAAGCCCCGCAGCGGCTGCTCGCCGCCGATGTCGACTTGCCCGCCACCAAGACTGCTCAAAGCCCAGAAAGGCACGTCATTCGCGGTGAGCAAATACCGCAGCGACAGGTGCGCCGCCAACACGATGTCCGGCGCAACCGGCCACAGCCCACGACCGTCGATTCCGGCCTCGCTATAGGACGAATCGTTGAACACCCCTTGTTTTGAGGCAGCACCGACATACACAACCCATTTCATGCCATGCGTAGGGATGGTCGAATCATCGCGGCTGTCATATACCAGGGAGAGCCGGTTGAGGAGTTGTTTGTTGGTACCCAAGGTGCCCGGGAACCTTGTTTGGATCGAAGCAATATCCTCCAACGTGCCCGGCAGCACGTCCACCACCTTCTCACGCACGGTGTAAAGAATTTGCCAGGTATGATTCAAGTTAAAGCCGAGCTGCATCTGTCCCAAGTCCAATTGCTGGGTGTAATTGCTTTGCGCTCGCCGCCGCGTTTGATTGCCGATACCGTAAAACCGGGTCGAGCCATCGCGGTCGTATATCAAACTGTAATTGACCGACCACCGCCCCTCCCGAGATCGGCCGATTTCATACTCGCCATCGAATTCCCGTTCGACGCGTTCTTTGACGCCCGCGACCATGGACCATTGTGCGTCGGCCGAGGAGTAAGCAAAGATGCGCGCGTGCACGCCGAAACCGAAGTTCGGGTTGTAAAGAACATCGGGCGCCACAATCCTGCTGATGTCGTGATTCGCATCCGTAGTCACAAAGGTCGGAATCAGCCCCGCGGTGAATCCGCTGTTGGGGTCAGTCGCGATCAACGGCACCGGTATGAACGGCGCGGTGGCAGGATTGAACCACTTGGTCCACCGCGGTTCCGCGGGAACCGCCACCGCGGGCGCAGGAGACGGCGTGGCAGGCAGTGGTATAGGGGCCTCGGTGGGCGGGTCCGACCAGCAAGGTGCGGATAGCAGGCTGGAAGCGGCCAAGGCCGCCATCAGCGGAATTTTCACGGCAACAACGGCGCGAATGAGTCGACGAGACGATCAAGGCCGATGTGCCGCATCAAGCGGGTTTTCACCTGCACGGGGGACATGGACGGGCGCGGTAGATTGCTGGGGGTACCAGCGCTGATAAACAGGCGTGCAAAGCGCGTACCCGTGCTTGGGTGCTCGTTCAGCCATACAGCAATTTGCGCCAGATCATGGGTTTCGAGCGAAGAGGCATAGCCGCATGCCGCCGCCACATCGGCGAACGCGACGTTTGGCGAAACGGTCGCTTGCCCTCCTGTAGACTCGTGTACACCGTTGTCGAGCAGCAAGTGCCAAAGATTGGGCGGACCGTACGCTCCTGCAGTGGCGAGTGCCCCCATGCGCATCAGCGCGGAACCATCTCCGTCCAACGCGACCACCCGCAAATCCGGACGGGCCAGCGCGAGGCCCAAGGCCAAGGGTAAAAGGCACCCCATGGAGCCGACCATATAAAAATGATTGGGTCGATCATCGATGGCATACAGTTCGCGGGCGCAGAATCCCGTGGACGCCATAACGACGGTCGAGGCGGCCGGGGTCTGCGCGACGACCAACCGCAATGCCTCTTGCCTCGAAGGCCTTGCGCCGGCAGCCACGCTGGCCGGCGACTTGGTCGCGCGCCCGGACCCCGCACGGCCGGCAAACGCACCGACCCCAGCATTCAGGGCATGCGCAGCGACACTGCCCTTCTGCATCACCAATGCATAAGGCCGCCCGGTCTGATCCATGTGCGAAGTCGCACGATCGAGCACCGAAGCAATTTCCCCGGCCTGCGTCGGGAACAACTCCCAAGGTATCTGCATGATATCCAACACGGCCGGGGTGATCGGGCCCATCAAGGCGTGCTGCGGTTCATCGGCGACTCCGGGCTGAGCGCGCCAGGTGACGATGAGCAACTGCGGCAGTTGAAACGTCCAGGTCAGTGAGGTCAGCGGGCTGACGGCATTACCGAGTCCGGAATTTTGCATCATCGTGACGCCCCGCCGATGCGGCATTTGCGACATCGCGACTCCCGCGATCAGAGCCACCGCATCTCCCTCGTTGGTCATCGAGACGTAGTGCAACGAGGGATCCTGCAGCACGTAGTTGATGAACGGCGTCAGGAACGAACATGGCACGCCGGCATACCAATGAAACCCGCGGTTGCGCGCCGCTTCCACGAATT
The DNA here is from genome assembly GCA_028293775.1 of Gammaproteobacteria bacterium. Next base: position 4,208 of record JAQGOD010000270.1, on the reverse strand, counting down.
CCTTCGCCTCGATCATCGATGAATTGTCGACTGCTCGTGTGCGAAGTCCACCGCCTGGCGCAGGTCGTCCAAATCATTTACACCCCGCCAATGACCGTGCACATACAGGACTTCGATCGCCTCGCCCGCCCGCACCAGCGCGTTCAGCAAGGCGGGCATATCGAGCGCGTCGAAGTTCTCCTGCGCGCGCAGAGTCTGCAGTGCCGCCTTGAGTTTCGTCAGTCCGCCGTGGCTCACATTCAACATTCCAATCCAGCGCCCCTGCGGTTCGCGGCCGGGGTCGGCGGCACTGGCCACGCGCTCCAGAAGCACCGGCGTGCCGAACAGGCCACGATCATCGCCCCGTGTGCAGTAGGCGAAATCACGGACGGTATGATTGCTGTTGCCCGTCATGAGTGAATCCACCACCACTGAAAAATCCGACTTACACTCCACCAGGTTGCGCAGCACGTAACTTCGAAACAGCAGATCGCCATAGGCGATGACCGCATCGCAATCCAGCGAGTCCACGGCGCAGGCTAGCGAAGTCAATTCGCCCGTCTCGGAATACCGCTCGTTGATCACCAGTTTAATGCCCGCAGTATCAATCGCGTCGGCACGATAACCGCCTACCACAGTGATATCGTTTATATTTTCCTTCTTGAACCCATCGATCAACCAACGCAGCAGAGGCTTGCCTGCTATGGGCAGCATGACTTTGGGTCGATCCGCCGTGAGCGATTCCAAGCCTCGTCCCCGGCCCGCCGCCAATACCACGGCACCCCGCACAGCACTCGAAGGCGACAAATAAAGCCGCTCAGCAGCGGAATACTCGTCCGCGTTTTGCAAGCGGAAAATCTCATTCACCGAAGCTATTCGATCTTCGACGTTGACCAGCGTTTCGCTTTCGAATATCTCTTTCGCGACGTTCTGCATCGCAGAGGTGGCGGAGCGCACCAGATGATTGGCCCAAATAACAGTGCTGATTCCGGCTTGACGAAATACGTCGGTCGGAGTGCTGTAATAGCGAGTTGGCACAATAACCAAAGGCGAGCGGCGCCCCCATTCTTTGGCAAACGATAGTATTTCGTTAGGTGTCGACAACTTGCTGTGAATAAGAATCGCGTCGGCTCCGGCCAGCCGGTATGCTTCAGCGCGGCGCAGGGCCTCGTCCATCCCCCATCCCGCTATCAGCGCCTCGACTCGAGCGACAATCGAGAAATTAGAGTCCTGCTGGGTATCTTTGCCGGCCGCTATCTTGCCTGCGAATTCCTCAATATCGGCCAGGGGCTGCCGCTCGCCATTTAAAAAGCTATTGGTTTTCGGAAATTGCTTATCTTCAATGCAAACCCCGGCGATGCCGCGCTGCTCCAGCTTGCGCACCAGACGGCGCATGTTGTTGAAGTTGCCATAGCCCGTATCGCCATCCAGCAATATCGGCAAATCACTGGCGTCGGCCATGAATTCCAGGGTGTCGACAACTTGAGTCCAACTGGCCTCGTTGTTGTCGCGAACGCCGAACTGCGCCGAGATTGACAGACCCGATGCCCAAATTCCCTTGAAGCCCGCCTCACGCACGATTCGGGCTGATAAGCCGTTGTGCGCTTCCATCAGAAATTCGAGCTCCGCACTTTGCAGCAATTGGCGCAGCTTCGCACTGCGAGTCCGTGCATCCGGCGTGGCGCTGGGTTGGTTTCCCGGACGAATTGACGCATTCATTCATTGCCTCCTGATAGGGGCTGAAGTTGCGGCAGCACTTCGCGGGCCGCGCGCACGACATCGCCTGGAAAATCGATTTCAATCCATGGCCAGCCGGTAACGTCCGCAACTTCGAGCACTTGGCTTCTCTCTTGGACTAAATCGCGCACCGCTTCTTCATGAGGCAAGTGGGCGCGGCCGCTATCTATGTATCCTGCAACCAAGACCGCGAGGCGCCGCGCCCCGGCCTCGTCGAAGCGAAAAAACCCGACCGACTCACCGATGGTGTCGAATTCCAGGCCCGGGGCCAACTGCTTGCGCAGCTCGATCGGAACCCCGCGCCGCACGCATAGTTTGACCGGCTCATCGCCGGCTTCGAAATCGCGATCGATCAGAAGTCGATTGAGGGGCCCGTCTCCATCAACCAGCGCCCGCAAGATGCGTTCGTCATACAACACGTCCGCGTCCATCAGCAAAATGTCGCCGCCCCGAATCATGGCCTCCGCAACCGTGTGCACCGTCAGAACACTGCCGAGTTCAAAGTTCATGTTGAGCACGATCTCGGGGCGCGGCTCCCACTCCAAACGGTCGAGCTCCGACTCTACCAGCTCGTGACGAAATCCCAGTGCAAGCACCACTTCGTCCACGCCGGCGCTTCTGAGCATGCGCAAGTGCCGCTCAAGAAGAGTGAGTCCGTCGAAGCGCAACAAGCATTTTGGCACTTGACTGTCCTCGGGTAATTGCAGGCGGACCCCTCGACCGGCCGCCAATATGATCGCTCGCATTGAAATCCTTCAAGAATCAAGGGCTCTGATATTAACTCAAGGCGGGGCGGCCCCGGCAGCGGGCGCAGTGCCGCGCGCGACCCGGTGCAAGTACAAGATGCCCGGCACACCCAAAAACAACTCGCGCGCGCGTTTTGCCAACGACAGGGCGAGTGCAGTGTCAGGCCCGAGAGCGGCCAGTGGCGCAAGCAGCAAATAGCCGCCCTCTTGCACGCCCAACGCGCCGGGAATCGCAAAGCCAGCGCCGCGAATCGCCTGCCCAAGGCTTTCCAGCAGGAACGCGTCGCGCCAACTGACGGGCATCCCGAGAAAAAGAAGGATGAGGTACACCTCGCCGGTGCCCACGACCCAGCCGACCAAGCTGAGGAAAAAGCTTGCGGTTACGGCGGCGTTACGCCGGTATGCCTCTTCCACCTCAGCATCGATGGCCTGCGCGTGGCTTATCCAGTGCGACCAGTCGCGCTTGCCGGAAAGACGCTTCACAGCTCGCATCAGCTTGCTGAATAGGCCGCGCCGCTGGATGAGATAAAACCCGCCGACCTGCACGGCGAGAAATGCACTGGCAATGAGAGCTGCGGTATCCAGATCGAGGGACAAGCGGCTTGCCTGCGCAGCAAGCAATGCCGCGCCCATTAGCGCGAACAGGATTTGCGCAAAGGTCTGCAAGGTTGTGCTGACCGTGATTGCAGCCGCGGCCTCTTCCATGCGCAAACCACGCTGGCTCAAATATCGAGTCATGAGCACAGGACCGCCAATCTGTCCGCCCGGCATCAGGCTATTGGCAGACTCTCCCAACCAACGTGCCGTCAATGAATCGCGATAGGGACGGCGGATCGACCCGGGCTTGATGAGCACACGGATCGCGAGCGCATCGAGCACCAGCGGCAAAAAATGGAACAGGGTGACGATGAGCAAACCCCAGCCAGCGCGTGACAGAATCGCCAAGATCGAAGCCAGGTCCTGGGATACCAGCAAGGCCACGAATAAAAGCACGCCGATGCTCAGCAGCCAAGGCGCAGACTTGGTCATGGGGCTCGGCCGCCCAGGCGACGAAAAACCTGACGGAAACCGAAATAGGCAAAGGCGTCTTTCATATTGGAAATGAGCCGCCACCAGGGATGCATCCGTGGATCCGTCACATATTCGAAGGTCAAAGAGACGCGCGTCTCACCATCCCGCGACGGCGTGATGCGATGGCGCAGCGCGTCGCCGTTGAAAACCACCAAACCGCCGACGGGAATTTTGATGGAGCCGCCAATCACCGCGGCACCTGGCTCACGGGTATGCAACTCGTAGTCAAGACGGCACGAGGAGTCATCGACGAGGCCTAATAACAAGGTGTAGCGGCGCCCTGAATAGTAGGACGTATCGTAGTGCCAGCCGATATGGTCCCCGGCGCGCGTATAAAAATAAAGGGCATAGGCGTGGGGATCTTCAGCCGGCGAGAGATGCAAGCGCTCCCCCGTCAATTGCTGCAGCCAATCGATAAGCGGCTCGGCGCGATAAAGATCGGCAATCACCGGCGCCAGCGTGTCGATGGCATGGCGGCTAACGCTTCCGCCCTGCTTATGTCCCGGTAAATAGTTGCGATTGACCGTCGCGCTGAGGGCATCGGCGGCGGCGATCAATTGCGCGGTGATCTCGGCGGGCAAGAAATTTTCGATATAGAGGAACGAGCCTTGACCGACATACTCGGCGCGCGGGGCTTGCGGGTCGAGGGATTTCAACCGCGACTCGAGGGTCGGG
>JAQGOD010000212.1 GCA_028293775.1 Gammaproteobacteria bacterium | reverse complement strand
GTGCGAGCCGTACTCAATAACCCTCGCACGCTGCATGACCCCTCCTATCCGATGATGGTCAACAACAGCTGGGGCAGCGGCATGGCGGTGGATGAAACTCTGGCACATCGCATGATCGAGGAATCGGCGCAGCTCGGTTTGGAAATGTTTCATTTGGATGCGGGTTGGTTTCGTGACGTCGGTGACTGGCGCGCAGATCCTAAAAAGTTTCCTCACGGCATCGCAAGTGTTGCCGACTTTGCCCACCGTCACCGCCTCAAGTTTGGCCTGTGGATCGACTGGACGCAGGCCGGCACGTCGACAGAGCCCGGTGCGCTCAATGTCCATGATCCCGCCATCCGAGACTGGCTGATCGCCGACCCGCCCCCGGGCTGGAAGCACAGCGAACCCTTCAAGGGCATTACCATCGATCTGGGCGTTCCCGCTGCGCGCGCGTGGGCGGCACGCGAGCTCGAACGGGTCGTCAGCGACTATCACCTCGATATGCTTGAACATGACGGCTATCTCGTGGCGCAGGGCAGTTCCCGGGTTGATCACCCCGCTGCGCCGCCGGAAGCTGCAACGCTGCGAACTTACGAAGATTCGGGATACTTGTGGGTCGATGGCTCCAACTCGACCGACGTCAGCTATCACGCCACTCACGCCTACTACGATATCTACCGGCAATTGCGCGCGCGTCACCCGAATCTATTACTGGAGGTATGCAACGACGGAGGCCGCATGATCGATTTTGGCAGTGCCGCGCACGGCGACTATTTTTCCATCACCGATACCTATGACCCGCTGTCCAACCGCCGCGCGTTCTACGATGCCAGCTTCGTGCTGCCGCCGGCGATGCTCGAAAGCTATGTGGAGAACACGCCGGCACCGCGCATTGAGAATTTTCGGTACGTTTTGCGCAGCGGCATGCTCGGATGGTTTTCACTGATGCTCGATACGAGTAAGTGGACCGCGCAGCAGCGCACCGAGGCGCGTGGCGAGATTGCGCTCTATAAGTCGGCGCTGCGTCCGCTAATCCGCGAGGCCGATTTGTACCATGTCGGGGAGCGACCCGACGGCGTGCATTGGGACGGCATCGAATACTTCTCCGCCACACGGCGGCGGGGCGTACTGTACGCATTCCGCGGGAGTGCGACCGAACAGCCTTCGCATCGATTTCGCTTGCTCGGCCTCAAGAAGACGAGCCGCTACCGACTTAATTTTCAGGATCGAGGCGCGGCTGCCGGCCTCGTGCTGGCGGGCGAATCCCTGATGCAGGATGGCGTCGACGTCACGCTGATTTTGCCCTTATCCTCTGAACTGATCTTCTTCGAGGAAGTACGCTGAACATGCAATTATCATTGCGCCGCGCGCTCATCATCGTTGGTCTCGGCCTGGCCGTAACAACGCTGCCTGGAACGGCTTACACTGCCACCGAGCAGCGGCTGTCGTTCGATGTCAACGAAGGTCTCAATCTCAACAGCTTGTTGCGCGACGGGCCGGTCGCCGCGCATCTGCTGCTGCGCTCGGGGTTGGATCCGCGCATCCTGGTAGCCTTTCCGGCCGGCAACAGCGGCGTGGGGCTGTGGTTTTCGCATGGCACGGCACCGGTGAGTTGGGAGTTGCGCGGGCAGCCGCAGCCGCTTACGGTCAAGGACGCGCAGGGACGAACGTTATACGGCATGACTGCTGAGGCCAGCCTGAGCGGGGCTGCGGACCTGTCCATCAAGCAGGCTGTTTTATCTAGCGTGCGCGTATTGCGCGACTATCAGGCTCTTGGCACGTTTCCAGCCGAGGTTGCCACCGCCCCGACGATTCAGGACTCGACCATCACTTGGGCGCGCGATCGCCTCGATGGTGCAGCCGGCTATCGTCTGAGCGTTCAGATGACGGATGGCGCAGTGCACGGCGATCATCTCGTCGCGGGAAGTGACGGCAAGATCGGCCTGAAGATCACCGCAGTGAGCGGTGAACTCCCCTTGACCCCGCTGTCCGGCAACCATTTGCTCAACGATAAGGCCGCAAGCGATGTCGCGACTCGCGATGTGCTGGCTTTCTTGAGCTACCAGGAAAAATTTCTTGCCGGCTCTTGGCGCTTCAATACCTACTTCGGCCGCGACACGCTGATGTCGGTGCGCCTGCTGATGCCCGCACTCATGCCGGAGGCAGTGGAAGCTGGCCTCGGCGCGGTGCTGACGCGGCTGTCGCCGCAGGGCGAGGTGGCGCATGAAGAGGACATCGGCGAGTTTGCCATTCTCGATCATTTGCGCGCCGGCGGTGATAAGTCCGATTCGCCTGTTTTTAATTACAACATGATTGACGGCACCTTCATGCTGGCGCCCGTCGCCGCTCAATGGCTGCTGGACGATGCGCGTGGTCGATCACGGGCCGCGGTATTCCTCAAACGGAAGGATGACCGCCAAGAGCAACCTCACGCGCTGGGCGCAGACCTGGTCAGCAACTTGAAATTCGTGCTGCAAGCCGCTACCAGGTTTGCAGACGATCCGCGCGGCCCTAATTTGATCGGGCTGAAACCCGGGACTGACGCCGGTCAATGGCGGGACAGCAATGTCGGGTTGGCGGGTGGGCGTTTTCCTTATGACGTCAACGCAGTATTCGTGCCTGCTGCGCTCGATGCCGCGGGCCGATTTTTCGCCAGTGGTCTGCTCGATTCCTATCTCGGCGCAGCGGACCGCGAGATATTTGCGCGCGCCAAGACCATGGCGGGGATCTGGCGCGCCAAAGCAGGACCCCTCTTCGATGTCGCGCTGCCAAACGCCACGGCGCGACGGGACATTATCGAATATGCCGCTGCCCTGAAGGTGCCCAACGAGGCTGCGCTGCACGCCGTGGGCGACTCCCCTGTCGCTTTCCATGCGCTGTCGCTGACGGCGGA
>JAQGOD010000197.1 GCA_028293775.1 Gammaproteobacteria bacterium | reverse complement strand
GCCGGGAGATATGGATGGTGCTGGCGGCGCGCGCGTACTTGCCGGCGGCGCGGGATGCCGCGGCGGTAGCCGGTGAGATTCTCCTTGGGGTCAATGCAGCGCGGGCCGGCGGGCGCCGTTGCGGCGCCACGTACTTCAAGCCGGTCGCGCCGCTGGCGCTCGATGATTCTCTGACCCGTGCAGCGCTGGCGCACTCCGCCGACATGGCAGCTCATGACCGCTTCGATCATCAGGGAAGCGATGGCAGCACCCCCGCAAAGCGGGTCGAGCGCGCCGGCTTCGGCCATCATCGCATCGTCGGGGAAAATATTGCCGCCGGCGCGATGACGGCGAGCGAAGTCACGCAAGGCTGGCTCGCGAGCCCGCCGCATTGCGCGAACATCATGGACGGGCGCTTTGCCTTCATCGGCATCGCTTTCGCCGAAAATCTACGCTCCCGGTCCAGGGTATTTTGGACCCAGGACTTCGCAGCGCCCTGAAAGCCGCGCTTCTAGTCCATAACCGCTTGAGGTTCCTCGACGATATCGCCACGGCGCGGCGGCCGGATGAGCAGCAAGAGCGGTGTCACAAGCAGGGTCAAGAACAGCATGAACCAGAAATCGTCGATGTAGGCAATCATTGCTGCTTGCTGGGTTACGGCTCGGTCAAGCAGCGCGGCGCCCGCCGCGGTATGCACGCCGTACGCCGATGCAATGGCGGGGTTGTGCCATGCCGAGCTTGCGGTGGTTACTCTTTCAGCCAATGAGGCATGCACCCTGATGGTATTGCGCGTCAATAGGGTTTGCACCAGCGATATGCCAATGCTGCTGCCGATGTTGCGCACCAAGCTGTACAGCGAAGTCCCTTGCGCACGCATTTGCGGGCTAAGCGTGGCGAATGTCGCCGCACTCAGGGGCACGAAGACCAAACCCGTGCCAAAGCCTTGAATGACGCCCGGCCAGATAATGTCGCTTTCCGACAGATCGAGCGAATATCCCGTCATTTGCCAGAGCGCGAACGCCGTAACTGAGAAACCCACCAGCAGAGTCAGGCGCAGATCCACTTTTCCAATGATGCGCCCGGCAATCAGCATCGCGACCATGGTGCCGATACCCGCAGGAGCGGTGACCAAGCCGGTAGTGGCGACCGGATAACCGAGCAGTTCCTCGAGCATGGTCGGTGTCAGGGCACGCGTGGCATACAACACCAGACCCACGATGAAAATGAACAGCAGTCCAGTCACGTAGTTCTGGTTTTTGAGCAGCCGGTAGTCCAGGAACGATTCTTTGGCCGGCGTCAGAAGCGTATGCGCGACGAAATAAGTTGCGGCGATGACTGCGACGATGGCCTCGATCCAGCTCTCGGTGGAGGAAAACCAGTCGTTCTGTTGGCCCCGATCCAGCAACAACTGCAAGGCACCTAGCCCTAAGCTCAGGGTGGTGAACCCGAATACATCAAAGCGCATGCTCCTACGGCCCGGATCCGGCCGAATGTATTTCCACATGCCATAAAAGGCGACGATGCCGATGGGGACATTGATGAAGAACACCCATCGCCAGTTATAACTATCGGTCAGCCACCCTCCCAAAGTCGGACCCAGAATGGGTCCCACCATCACCCCCATGCCCCACACGGCCATGGCTGAACCTTGCTTTTCTCGCGGATTGATTTCCATCAAGACCACTTGTGCCAAGGGCACCAGGGCTGCTCCAAACACGCCCTGCAGAAGCCGTGCTGCGACGATTTCCGCGAGGCTGTTTGACATGCCGCACAAGGCCGAGGCCACGGTGAAACCGGAAATGGAGGCTAAAAATATGTACTTTTGCCCGAAGCGATCGCAGAGCCAGCCGGTGAGCGGTGTGGCGATGGCGGAGGCTACGATATATGCCGTCAGCACCCAAGCAATCTGATCTTGTGAGGCGGACAGGGTGCCTTGCATGTGCGGCAGGGCGACATTCGCGATGGTGCTGTCCAGCGTCTGCATGATCGTCGCCAACATGATCGATATCGTGATCATCGGCCGATTGAGCGGACGATTCATGGTTTTGTTTCGATGATTCCCTGCAAGCTCTCGAGCAGCTCGGTCGCGATCAGTAATTTCTTCGGATCGGTGTTGGCCAGCAATTCCTTGCGCAATGCCACCGCTTCGGCTTTGACTCTGTCGTAGATCTTCGCTCCCGCCGGCGTAAGCACGACGCGCTTGACGCGCCGGTCGGTGGTCGATGCTTCGCGCAGCACCAGGCCCGCGTTCACCAACCTATCGATCATCGCCACCATGGTTGCCCCCTCGACCCCCAGCTTTTCGGCAAGCTCCGACTGAGAGAGAGGAGAGCGCGCCTTTGCGGCGAAGGCAATGGTCATCCAACTGGCCTGGCTGACGCCCAGGTACTTCAGGCGGCGATCCACAGCCTGGCGCCAAGCTCGGGAAGTGCTGTGCAGCGCATCGCTGAATCGCTCTTCCAGGTCGCTCATTGACAGCCCTCTAATAGTTAGCTATCTAACAATATAGCACAGCGGCCAACAGAACTTAAGCCTCTAAATTAGAACTTGAAATTGGCGCCAAACTGCAACGTCGTCCCGTAATACTCGCGTTGAATGACGCGGTTCGGACCCGGCCCTTCGGTGAATTTCAAGGCCGTATTGGTGAGATTCCTGGCGTTGAAGTACACGCTTGCCGCTTCCGTCAATTTGTATTGACTGCCGAAATCGACCGAGAGCCGCTCCTGGGACCACACATCGAGCGCAGCGGTTCCACCGACGCCGAAGATGTTTCGACTGGTGTAATACGCGCCCAGTGTCATGCTCAAGTTGTACATGTCGTATAAAACGTCCGCGTTGAAGGTATTGCGCGAACTGGACGGCAGCAGCGAAGGTCGCGTGCCGATTCTCACCCCGGAGTCATTGAACACCGGGATGTTGTACTGCGAATCCACCCAGGTCCAGTTGGCGGACACCCCTAAGCCGCCGAGCGGGCCCGGCAGGATGTCGGAGAAATGCTGCACGTAGTCCGTTTCAAAGCCATAAAGCGTCGCGGTCGAGGCGTTCGCGAAGCTGATGACTTTCACTATCCCTAAGTTGCCGCCGAGATTCTGCTGGCCGCCGGCCGTCTGCTGTACGTTCGTGACGATGTAGTTCTTGATGTCCTTGGCGAAAAATCCGATCGAAGCGATGCCGGCGTGCGGTAGGTACTTCTCGAGGGCCAAGTCCAAACCGGTGGCTGTAGTCGGCTTGAGATTCGGATTGCCGGTGGTGATGTTGCCGCTGGCGTCGACCGTGGTCGCGGACGTCACCTGCTGGAAGCCGGGTCGGGCAATGGTCGAGGAGATGGCGGCGCGCGCGACTAAATCCGGCTGGATCTCGTAGCGTGCCTGCGCGGTCGGAAAGTAGTTGGTGTAGTTGCGATCGTTCGACACGGCACAGACGTGCGTGGTCGGATTGTTGATGGGATCGAGAATCGGACAACCGAGGCTGGCGGCCGACCCTGAGGAATCCGAAGCGAACCCTGCGTAAGTGGCTTGCGTCTTTTCCACACGAACGCCGGCGACGATGCCCAAAGCTCCGTAGCCGAACTGGTACTGACCGTAGACGGCATACACGTTTTCCTTATCGTGCACATCGGCGAGGGCATTGCCGATCGGATCGCCACTGATGTTGCCTGCCGCCACCGCGGCTGCATAAAGCGCCCGTATCGCGGTGGTGTCGATTTGCGGGCCCATCGAGTAATGGCCATCATAGTAGGTAAAGTTGCCGCCGTAGGATAGCGAGGTGAGCGGCAGAGCCGGCACGTTGGCCACGGCAGCGGAGGTCTGGTCGGCCGTGTTGCGCCGGATGCGCGCGTTCACGCCAACTTTGATTTGCTCGTCCCAGCGGTCGGTGAAATGCGTCGGAATGGCGAGATTAGCCCCGATGCCCAGTTCATGATCATCCTTGTGCTGCGATTGCGTGTTGAGGCCCGATAGTACATAGCCCGGCGGGTCATACGGATTCACACTCGCAGTACCATTCGCGGGCGTGCCCGGGAGCACCTGTACTGCCGGCCAGTTCGGGCGCGTGGTGTTGTCGTAGGCAACATTCGCGAGACTCGGGTTGTCGAACCCCGAATTAAGATCGTAAGGTTTGACGTACGTGCCCTTGGTATAGCCGACGTGATAGTCGAGGATGTTGCCGGCGAACTCGTTCTTGCCGCCGATCTCGACCACCTTCGAGTCCAGATACTCCTTCTCTTCGCGCAGCGCCTTGGTGAAGGTCCCGGTGTCGATAAACCCGTTGGGGTTGTTGGGATCCGCCGTGGGCGCGCCGGTGAAATTCCAGATGAGGCGGTTGCGATTGACCGTTTCGGAATATCCGGCATCGTAGTAGCGAATGAAGTACTGATTATCTGCGTCGGGAGCGAAGC
>JAQGOD010000159.1 GCA_028293775.1 Gammaproteobacteria bacterium | reverse complement strand
TAATTAGTGGAAAATACAAGGCGGCCCGAGGGGCGCAACAACTTCAGCGACCTGCGAATAATGCCGACGTGATCGCGCTGAACATCGAGCACGCCTTCCATGCGCTTGGAGTTGGAGAAGGTAGGCGGATCCACGAAGATCAGATCGAATCGCGGGCCGCGCGGTTCTTGCTCCTCGAGCCACTGTAGGCAGTCCGCACGGTACAACTCGTGGTTGTTTCCGGGGAAGCCGTTAAGCAGCAGATTCTCATGGGCCCAATCGAGATAGGTATTCGATAAATCCACCCCTGTGGTGCTGCGAGCGCCGCCCGCGGCCGCGTACACCGACGCGCTGCCGGTATAGCAGAACAAGTTCAGGAAATCGGTGTCCTTAGCCCAGGAACGGAGCATGTTGCGCACGATACGGTGGTCAAGAAAAAGTCCGGTATCCAAATAGTCGTGAAAATTGACCCAAAATTTGAGTCCACCCTCTTGAACCGCATGCCGCTCGGCAAGGCTCTCGCGCTTCTCATATTGTTCCGCGCCCTTCTGCGGTTTGCGCACGCGTGAGTGCACTTGCGCGTGCGGTACGTTCAGCACGTCGGGCAAGACAGCCAGCGCTTCACGCCGCCGCTCGCGCGCGCTCTCTTGGTTGACGGTTTTCGGCGGCGCGTATTCCTGTACGTATACGTGCCGTGCGCCGCGGCCATAAACATCGATGGCGAAGGCGTACTCGGGCATGTCCGCGTCATAGACCCGGAAACAATCGATGTGTTCACGTTCCGCCCAGGGCTCCAAGCGCTGCAAATTCTTGCGCAATCGGTTAGCGAACATTTGTGCGCCGGGGCGGCTCGACCAGTCCGCGCGTACCTCTTCGGCAGGCCGTTGAGCGCTCTCTTCATTCAATTCGAAGCGCAGCAACCGGCATTCGATGGTGCCATTGAATACGCGATGCGACCGTTTGGCGTAAATCCCTAAGTTGCGAGCCAAGGCGGGATTGCCCGTGAGAATCGCAGCCTGCCACCCCTCGAACTTCTCGCGCAACATTGCGCCGAGTTCCGAGTACAGAGCAGGCAGGCCCGATTCGGCACCGATGCGCTCGCCGTAAGGGGGATTGGCGACGATAAGCCCGGCCTCGCCACGCGGCCGGGCTACTTCGCTCAAGGAGCGCTTTTCGATATGCACCCATTCCGCGACACCAGCCTGCTCGGCGTTGGCCATGGCCATGCGAACCGCTTCGGAATCGATGTCCGATCCTAAAATGCAGCGGCGTGCCGTGCGTGCGGCGCGGCGGGCACGAGCTTCAGCCCGCAACTGCTCCCATGTCTCCGCGCTAAACCCGCGCCATCCTAAAAATCCAAAGTACTCGCGGTCCAAGGCCGGCGCGGCATCCGCGGCGATCAAGGCGCCTTCGGTGAGAAACGTCCCGGAACCGCACATCGGGTCAAGCAGTACGCCGCCCCGCTCCGCGACTTGCGGCCAACCCGCGCGCAGCAGCACCGCGGCTGCCACGTTTTCCTTCAGTGGCGCGCGGCCGCCTTCGCTGCGATATCCGCGCCGGTGCAGGCTTTCGCCTGAGAAATCGAGCGATAACAACGCGGTGCGCCCCTCGACATGCAGGTGCAACAAAACATCGGGACGTTCCGGCTTTACATTGGGGCGCTCGCCGGTGGCATCGCGAAGATTGTCGCAGACAGCGTCCTTGAGCAGCTGCGACCCATAAATTGTATGCCGAATGGACTCATTGCCGCCGCTGCAGTCGCACGCCAGCGTCGCGCCCGGGGCAAGGTGCTCGCGCCAATCGATGCGCTTGACGGCCTCGTATACACTCTGCGAGCTGCTCGCATCGATGGATCCCAGACTCAAGAGCACCCGCGTTGCCGTGCGCGACCACAAGCATGTACGGTAGCCCACCTCGAGGGTGCCTTGAAATTTCACATCGTGACTGCGCTCGCGAATATCGTGCGCTCCGAATTGACCCAACTCTTCAGCCAAAACCGAGGCGGCGCCCACCGGGGCGGTGGCGATCCAATAGCGCACATTGTCCTGCATGCTCAAGACAGGTCCGCTATTTTCATGGGTAGCAGATCATGCCAATCAAGCTTGGGATTTTGCGAAAAATACCGCACCAATATCTTGTATATATCGACATCGAATGCGGCATCGGCGCGACGCGTGCTCAATGACGCCAGCTCCTCCTCGGAGCGCGCAGATCCGAGATACATCCACTGGTCGAGCACATGGAACTCCCCGCCGCGCGTGCCATCGGATGCAAACCCGCCCACCGCTCGCTCACGCAGCGCGATTCGGCCGCGGAACGGCCAGCTCTTGATTTTCAGCGCGGATAAAGCCATTTGCACACGCATGTTGTGCAGGATCAACGGCTCCTTCCCGGCACAAGCGCCTCGACACTTGCCAACCTGCGAGGCGAAGCAGGACCCTGAACTCTCTTCCAGGCCCAGTATCTTGAGGCACAGCTGGTGCGCGCGCGCAATATCAGTGAGTGCTTTGCGCGCATCTTTCTCGGAATGAAACACACCGAAGCTCTGCGCCAGATCGCCAGGTTCCAACGTATCGATGCGCTGCACGCGCACGAACCCGCAGGCGTCAGCCGCGGGCCGCAGGGTCACCGAGTCCGCGTTGCTTCGCAGGCGGCGGTTGTAGAGAGGTTTCTGCGTTCTTACCCAGCTTGCTTCCAGCAGCATGGCGCCGAGTTCGCCCGCCGTTTGCACCCAATCGACGCGTCTCACCTCGGCCGCCAATTTCCCTTCCCGCGATCCCTCGCGAGCATCGGCGAGCTGCGTCAAGATGCGCGAGCGCAGGGAATTGCTCTTGCCGATATACAGCAAGACATCGTTCTCACCGAAGTATCGGTACGCGCCCGGCATCTCGGGCAGCTCATCCGCCAGCCCTGCCGGCAGATGCGCGGGCAATTTCGGAACCGATAGCATCGCATGGGCAGCGGCGCTCCTGAGCAGGTCCCCGGGCGTATCCCGCTGCAAATTCGACCACAAATCCCACAGTACTCGCGCGTCGCCCAGCGCGCGATGCCGGGCGCTGCAAACCAATCCGTGGCGTTCCATTACGGCATCCAAATTGTGGCGGGCTTGTTCCGGAAACAATCGGCGCGACAGCCTGACTGTACATAAAACCTCCGCAGAAAAATCGATGCCTACCTTCCGAAACTCGCTGCGCAGGAAAGAGTAGTCAAAACGGGCGTTATGCGCGATGAACACCGCGCCTTGCAACTTCCCGAGGATGGTTTCGGCGAGATCTGCGAACAGCGGCGCATCGGCCACCATCTCGCTGCTGATGCCCGTGAAAGCCTGGATGTACGGTGAAATGGGACACTCCGGGTTCACCAGCGAATTCCACTCTTCGAGGAGTACGCCGTTTTGCACCCGGACGATGCCGACTTCGGTGATTCGATGGTAACCGGGATTGCCGCCCGTCGTTTCCAAGTCAACGAATACGAGATTGTCAGCCGCGTCCATCGAGGGAGAGTAAGGGGTAGTAAAGGTCGGGCCGCCGATCGCGGAAAACACCCCAGGACTGCCGATAGCGCCGGACTTCGTCCAGATCGAAGGAGGCGGTCAATACCGATTCGCTTTCGCGATCCGCTTCGGCGAGCTTCTCACCGGTGGGGGATGCGATAAACGACGATCCGTAAAATGTCATGGTGTACTTCTCGCCCTTCTCGGTGCCGATGCGGTTCGAGGCTACCACCGGCATGACGTTGGCTGCGGCGTGGCCTTGCATGGTGCGTTGCCAATGACCGCTGGAATCGATGGTGGCGTCCTGAGGTTCGGAGCCGATCGCGGTGGGGTATAGCAAGACTTCGGCACCCATCAACGCCATGGCCCGAGCCGCCTCGGGGAACCACTGGTCCCAGCAAATCGCGACTCCCAGCTTTGCATAGCGCGTGTCGAATACCTTAAAGCCCGTGTCCCCGGGAGAGAAATAGAACTTTTCGTGATACCCGGGCCCTTCCGGAATGTGCGATTTGCGATAACTGCCGAGCACGGACCCGTCCGCATCGAGGATGGCCACCGAATTATAAAAGGCATTGTTGGCGCGTTCGAACACGCTGATCGGCAGCACCACACCGAGTTCGGCCGCGACGCCGCGGAAATGTTCGACTGCCGGGTGGCCATCAAGGGGCAGCGCGAGTTCGAGGTGCCGTGCGATGTGGTCCTTGCAAAAGTACGGCGTCTCGAACAGCTCTTGCAACAGAATTACCTGTGCACCCGCCGCTGCCGCCTTGCGCACGAGGCTTTCCGCACGCGCCATATTGGCGTCCCGATCCCAACTGCACGCCATTTGGGTGGCCGCTACCGTTACCGTTGTCATAAGCCGCTTATGCTACCTGAAGAGCTTCGATATGCGGCCTGACGGTGCTGATTAAAAGGTCGGCGGCGAGCTGGCGCTCACGATCTCGCAATCTTCGCGTCCAACGTTGCGGAATCGATGGGGCACGGAGCTCTTGAAATAATAGGCATCACCGGCGGCCAGTACGCGCGATTCCCCGCCCACGGTGAGTTCAATTTTTCCCTTGACGATGACCCCGCCTTCCTCGCCCGCATGGGTCAGCATTTCCTCGCCGGTGTCGGCATTGGGCGCGTAACGCTCGTGCAAGATCGCCATGCCGCGTTTCACCGAGCGACCGCCCACGAGACGCAGCTCGACGCTCCCGGTGCCGATGTTGGCGAGTTCCTCGCGCGGGAAAAACACCTGCGGCTTGCCTCCCAAGTCGAGGTTGAAAAAATCGGCGAGTGTCATCGGGATGCCATCAAGCACTTTTTTCAGCGAGCTCACCGAGGGGCTGACCCGGTTTTGTTCGATTAACGAGATAAGTCCATTGGTGACGCCGGCGCGCTTCGCCATTTCACGTTGCGACAAGCCGTACATTTGCCGCACGGCCTTCAAATGGGCACCCACGTCTAAGCTCATGTTGTTTATTATAATAGACAGTGGACCCCGAGATACGCCAAAAATTGAGCTGCGTGTCAATTTTCCTTATCATTGGGGCGCATTAAGTCTCCCCTCGCAAGGACTACGTCATGAACGCCCAGCTCACACCCGCCGCGACGAATCCCGAACTCGACGCCTTTTGGATGCCGTTCACCGCCAATCGCCAGTTCAAAGCCAGTCCCCGTCTGCTGGCTCGGGCGGAGGGAATGTTCTATTGGACCAGCGACGGCCGCCAAGTGCTGGATGGAGTCGCAGGCCTGTGGTGCGTAAACGCCGGCCATGGCCGACGCGAGATCACCGAAGCGGTCACCAAGCAGCTTCAAACCATGGAATTTGCGCCCACATTTCAAATGGGCCACCCAATCGCGTTCGAACTGGCGAACCGCTTGGCTAAGATTGCCCCGCCGCAGCTTGACCGGATCTTTTTTACCAATTCCGGTTCCGAGTCCGTCGACACCGCCTTGAAGATCGCAATCGCTTACCACCGCGCCCGGGGCGCAGGACAGCGTACGCGTTTCATCGGCCGTGAAAAGGGCTACCACGGCGTGGGCTTCGGCGGCATGTCGGTCGGAGGCATGATTAATAATCGCAAGTTTTTCGGCTCGTCGATGCTGCCTGGTGTCGATCATCTGCCGCACACCCTCGATATCGAACACAACGCCTTCTCGCGCGGATTGCCTCACTGGGGAACGCATCTCGCCAACGAACTTGAACGGCTCATCGCCTTGCACGATGCGTCCACCATTGCGGCGGTCATCGTCGAACCG
Source organism: Gammaproteobacteria bacterium (assembly GCA_028293775.1). The sequence continues at coordinate 4,995 of JAQGOD010000159.1, read as the reverse complement.
ATCTCCGGCTCTGCCGGAGTGGTTTTGCCCCCCGCCGGGTACTTGAAGCGGCTGCGGGAGATCTGCGACAAGCATGACATCCTGTTGATATTCGACGAAGTGATCACGGGCTTCGGCCGCGTCGGCAAGCCCTTCGCGTCCCAAGCATTCGAGGTCACTCCCGATCTCATGACTACGGCAAAGGGCTTGACCAACGGCGCCATACCCATGGGAGCGGTGTTTTCGCAGCGCAAGATTTATGAGGCATTCATGCAGGGGCCGGAGAATTCGATCGAATTGTTTCACGGCTACACCTACTCGGCGCACCCTGTTGCCTGCGCCGCGGCCTTGGCGGCGCTGGACATCTATCAAAGAGAAGGACTGCTCACGCGGGCCGCTGCTCTAAGCGCGCAATGGGAAAACGCAGTGCATTCGCTGCGCGGTCTGCCCCATGTGATCGATGTGAGAAATTACGGTCTAATCGGCGGAGTGGAGATGGAACCGCGCCAAGGAAAGCCTGGCGCGCGCGGCTACGAGGTGTTCCTCAAGTGCTTCGAGCGAGGCGTCATGGTGCGTCAAACCGGCGATACTATTGCGATGGCGCCGCCGCTGATCATCGAACCTCAGCAAATCGAGCACATGCTCGAGATCTTGGGGTCAGTGATCCGCGAAACTCCCTGACGTTCAGGTCTTCGGCTCGAAAATCGAATACCATTTTTTGCACGGCTCACTGACTTCCCAGATGCCCTCGAAGCCGGCGGGTACGACGAATGCATCGCCGGCTTTGAACTCGTGCTTTTCACCGGAGACGGACTCGATGCGCACGCGGCCTTCCATGATCACGCAGAACTCGTGCTCGGTGTAGCGAACGCGCCATTTACCCGCCGTACTGGTCCAGAAGCCGCAAAAGAATTCCCCGGAAGCGTCGCTGTATTGATTCGATACGCGCGTACGCGGAATGCCGGCAAGAATATTTTCGTGGGACGGGTTGGCAGACTCTCCGGTCTGATATCGATCGAGTACCACTATTTTGGGGGGCGCGCTCATACGCTATCGTAGGCTTAGGGTATACGCGGAAACAAGTGCGGCCCGCTGCAGTTAAGACAGCGGGCCGCATCGGCTCATCGTGGCTTCGCCAATTCACTCATTCTTGCCAACCTGGGCTACCGCCGCGCCCGATTCCATCTGCAGCGTCAATCTGACGCGGCGCTCCAGGGCGTAGCCATCATTGTCTTCAGCAGTGCTCTGGCTCTTTCCATAAGCGTTGACTTCCAGCACCTGCTCGTTCACACCGGAGGCAAGCAATAGGTCGCGCACCGCATTGGCCCTGTCCTGAGACAACTTCAAGTTGGTATCAACGGTGCCGCGCGGATCCGCATACCCATCCACTCGGATCTTGAGCTCAGGGGACTTTGCCACGGCTTGTGCAAGCACTTGAATCTGATGCGCAATATCGGGGGTGATTTCCGCACTGCCGGTACGAAACAACACATCACCCTGTAGCCCATCGAGGACCTCGGACGCATCTGCTTTCGCCGTTTGAACCATTTCGACCTGCTGCGACTGTTCCGCGAGCTTGTTACTCAAGTCTTGGTTGGTTTGAGACAGCTGGTCTTTTTCGTTCGTCAGGGTCGACTTGTCGATCTGCAGCTTCGCCTTATCGGTGGTCAGCATGGCCACCTGGATTTCCGCCTTTTTAGCTTCGCCCGCTCGATGCACTCGATTACCCAGCCAGGCGCCGAGTCCGGCACCCACGACCGCACCGATCGGGCCAGCCGCGAAGGCGCCGATCACAGCCCCCGATATGAATCCAGCTGGCTCCTGCGGCGGCCGGGTCTTAGGTTCGCCGGCCAAAGCCGCGGTGCTAAGGCCAATCAATCCAATCGTCCAAACCAACTTGGAATATCTCGTGCTCATGACAAACTCCTCGCTCCTCGCCATTCGAGGCGACGACCGTCGCCTCATGGGAGACATTACGAGCCCACATTCGGGCGAGGATGAGCTGAAGTCGTGGCAAATTGTGGCGAAGCCGCGACCAATTGCATCAGGTGGCCTTAAGTTCAAGCCTTCAGCGAGAAAGGGGTGAAATTCGTATCGATGTCGTAATAATCCTCGTTTTCGGCTTTCTTCAGGAAGGCGACGACTCGATAGGTCAACGGAGTAGCAATGATTTCCCAGCCGCTCTTTAAAGCATATTGCGTGAACATGATGGCGATCAGATGGGGCAGCGTCATACGGCCGAAAAAAGCGACAAAGTAGAAGAGCACCGAATCCACCAGCTCACCGCACAGCGTGGAGCCTACGATACGCGTCCACAACCAACGGCCGCGGCTCCAGATTTTCATCTTGGCCAGCACGTAGCTATTGACGAAGGTTCCGCAAAGAAAAGCGATAATCGATGCGGCCACGATACGGGGCGTGTTGCCGAAGATTGCCTCCACCGCGCCCTGAGTGGCAAGGGAGTTCGCCGAGGGCGGCAAGTGGACCACCACAGCCGCCATGAGGGATGCAAAGGCAAGCGCCGCAAACCCCGCCCATACGACACGCCGGTCGCGTCCGTACCCATATACCTCGGTCAAAATGTCGCCGAAAATGTAGGAAATCGGAAAGAACAGAACACCGGCGAGAAAAGTCACGCTCCCGCCGAAGGGCAAAGGAAGCGTGGTCTCCTTCGCCGGTCCGATCAAGTTGGAACACAGCAAAACGCAGACGTAGGCCGCCATCACAAAATCGTAATATTTGAACTGGCGCTGGGTTTTTTCGCTCATATCCTGTGCAGTGTAGCCCGCTAACACGTCCGCCGCCGACGATATGTAATACCCGGTGCGCTAAACCGCCCACTGTCGGGTTTTGGCGAAGACATCACATCAGGCGGAGCGCCGGTACGGTAAATATAGGGCTATACACTTCGAGTAGCGGATCTATGGAGAAGGGCAACCCCTTAATGCAATCGGATAGTCCGCTTGTCGATTTCGATGCCGTTTGCCAGAAAGTCCGCTCGGCAATCGAACCGAATCGCACCCACGCCGTATCCTTGCATGACCAGGCTGGTGATGTGCTGTGGCTGAGCGAAAGCTCCATGGGGCCAGACGAGCATAATGCGGTCCGCGAGGCCGCAGAAGCATTCACCAATCCCGCTGCTGCCCCGATATTGTCCTTTGATTTGGGTGATTCGCGCTCGGCGCTGATGGTGCGGGCTGTGAACGCGCGCCGCGCCATCGTCGGATTGGTCATGATTGTCATGGACACGAGGATCGTTGCGCAAGGCGCGCCGAAACTCATGACACCCAAGCTGCAACGGGCGTTGTTGCAATTCGCCGCTATGCGGCCAGATCCCGGCGGCGCGCCCTTGAGCACTTCCTCAGAAACTAGCACGCGCCTGCGAGCCGCGAGCGCCGCGCCCGCCGTTCAATCCGCTGCGCCTGCTGTTCTCGCAGCGGCACCCGTTGCGCGCACTGCGCCAAGCCCGGCAGCCGCCGCACCCCTCGCCGTGGGCCCTCGGACCATCGCTGCCCAACTGGAGCAGATCGTCTCGCGCGCGCCGATGCGCGCTGCGGGTCCGAATCCCGCCAACGTATCGCGGCCCGCGAGCTACGTCAGCCACGTGAGCGCAGCGCGAACAACAACGCCCGCCCGCAGTGCAGCGCCCGCCCAAACTGCAGCGCCCGCCCAAACTGCAGCGCCCGCGCCTACGCCCGCGCCAATCCCATCACTTGAGCTTTCAGAAAGGTCGCAGGTCCCGAAGGGGGTTCCCCCGGAAATCGATAGGCTTAACGCTGCCATGCGCAAGAGCCCGATTGCTCTGCATGTGCAGCGCCTGGTTCCCTTGTCAAAAGGTAGCCAAATGAAACGCTACGAGGTATTGCTGCGCTCCGGGTCCGATGAAGCGCCCAATGCCGCACCGCATGCCATGTTGAAGGCTGCGGTCGAGAACGGCCTCGGTTCCATGATTGACCGCCGCGTCATCACGGAGCTGATCGGCTGGCTGATACGCCATCCGGACACATGGCAGACGGATCCGGTCATGTTTTCCGTCAATCTGACGACCACTGCGCTGCACGATGAGCATTTCATCAAGTTCGTCGACCTGTGCTTGGTCAAATCGTCCCTTCCCAAGGGGACTATCGCTTTTGAAGTCGACGCGCCAACCGCACTCACCCTTGCCGACAAAATCAGCGACGTCGCCACCGCCCTGCATCGATTGGGTTGCCCGTTGGTGCTCGATGACTTCGCATTGCGCACGGAATGCTTCGAGCTGCTGCGCTTGCCGGGCGTGCGTTATATAAAGCTCGCTCCAGAGATCACGGCGAAAATGCGCACCGATAAAGTGGCGCAGGCGTCCATTACCGGCGTGGTACAAATGGCGCGTGTTCTCGGCATGCACACCGTAGCCAAGCGCACCGACACGGCTGCGGAGCAGGAATGGTTGACGGCTCTCGGTGTGGACTTCGTCCAATCAAATGCCATATCGCCAGCCATGGCCATCGACAGCTTGCACAAGCCGGCAACAGCGGCCAGGAATTAATCGCTGCGCGTAACCGGCGGCGAAGGTTGGCTCCATCCCCCGCCCAGTGCCTTCACCAGATAAACTGCGGTGGCAAATTGCTGCCCCTGAATCTGCGCCGCCTGGCGTCGATTGGTCAGCAGTGTTTGCTGAGCGGTGATGACGTCAAGATACGTGTCGACGCCCCCTTTGTAGCGCTCGCTGGCAATGTCGAAGGCCTTTTGGGCGCTGCGCACGCTGGCATCGGCCTGGATTCGAGCCCTTTCGAGCGATGTTAAGCCGGTGATGCCGTTTTCCACCTCTTCCATCGCCGTTAATACGGTCTGTCGATATGTGGCCACCGCGGCGGTGTAGTCGGCATCGGCAAAACGAACGTTAGCCCGGGTGGCGCCGGCATCAAAAAGCTTTTGCGAAGCCGACAGCCCGATCGACCAGATGCGGCTGGGTGCCGTGACCAGATTGGCGAGCGCCGTGCTTTCCCAGCCCAGGCTCGGCGCGCCAAGGCCGGGCGC
>JAQGOD010000145.1 GCA_028293775.1 Gammaproteobacteria bacterium | reverse complement strand
CCGAATAATGGCGACATGCACATCGTCGAACGCATTCATCTGCTCGACGCCGGTACCTTGGCCGATGATTTAGAAATCACAGCGAACAAGCTGTTGTCCAAGCCCTGGAAGACGACGCGGAAATATTTCCGGCAGCGCGCCCAGAAGTACGACATCGTCGAAGGCGTTTGCGAGCAGGGAAGCTACACCGAAGCGACCGACAAGGATGGCAATGCGATTTTTGCGCCCATCAAATTTCGCAATAACGTCCCGGTCGGCTCCGATTCGAAATGACTTAAGACAGGAATGGCACAGGCACCTAATCAGGCACCCAATGAAGCAATCACCAAACTATCGATCAGCCTTGAGTAACGGCCTTGCTCTAGTCATATTGGCTGCCGCCCTCGCTTGCTCGGGGCCGGCCTATGCGCATCATTCCTTCGCGACCTATGACCGAAGCCAGACGCTTACTCTCAAAGGTACCGTCAAGAGTTTTCAGTGGACCAACCCCCATTGCGTCGTGTGGATCATGGTGCAGCCTGAGGGCGGCGGTGAGCCGCAGGAGTGGAGCATAGAAACCACCAGCCCCGGGGTCTTGACGCGCGGCGGTTGGACCCGCAATTCAATCAAACCCGGCGATCCTGTGAATGTAGAGTATTACCCGCTGCGCGACGGCTCGCACGGCGGCGGCCTTCGTTCGGTCACGTTGACCGATACCGGTCAGAAATTGTCGGCAAGCTTCGGAGATTCAGAAAAGCCTGGGATCAAATAACACGGGATTCTGCTGATCACAGGAGATCGCGCAATCGGTAGTACATCATGGCCGCCATCAGCGACGGCCTTCTGAACAGGCTCCCTCCGGGAAAATCACGGTGCGGGATGCGCGCGAACACATCGAAGCGTTCGGCGGTGCCGGCAACGGCTTCAGCGGCCAGCTTACCCGCCAATCCTGCCAGGGACATTCCATGGCCGGAAAAACCTTGCAGGTAAAACACATTGGGCCCAAGCCGCCCAAAGTTTGGCGCGCGGCTCATCGTGATGTCGAGGTAGCCACCCCAGGCATACCCCACATTGACACGGCCAAGCGCTGGGAACACCCGCCGCATGCGCGCAAGCATGGACTCAGCGAGGCGCGGCGGCTGCACTGAGCTGTAACTCACCCGTCCGCCGAACAGCAGGCGATGGTCCTCGGAACGCCTGAAATAGTCCAAGATCCAATTGATGTCGGCGATGGCCGCGTTGCTTGGCAACAAGGCGCGGGCCCGTTGCTCGCCCAAGGCTTCGGTGGCGATGATGTAAGTGCCGACTCCCAGGATTCGCCGCGACAACTGCGGTGCGACCGCGCCTATATAGGCGTTGCCGCATAACACGAGATGGGCACATCGAACGACACCGTGCGCGGTGTGCACGCGCACTTGCGGGCTCTCATCGTATCGCAACACTTCCGAGTTTTCGTAGATCGCGGCGCCGGCAGCTTCGGCGGCGCGGGCCACGCCGTTCGTGTATTTGAGCGGATTCAAGTGGCCGCTGCGGGTGTCGATGAGCCCGGCAAGATAGCGATTGCTGCGAACATGGCCTTGCAGCTCGTCGCGGTCAAGCATGCGCACTGAGTGGTACGCGTAGTCCTCTTGCAGTTCCCGGCACCATTCTTTCAGTTCCTCAACGTGGCGCGGTTTCACGGCGACGTGCACGTGGTTGGAGTGATAGTCGCAGTCGATGGCATAGTCGCGGATCAGGGATTGAGTCAGATCCAACGCCTCGATCGACAGGGCGAACAGGCGACGCGCATCTTCGCGGCCGACTTCGCGTTCCAGCTTCTGCTGGCCCACCGCCAGACCGAAAATGGTCTGGCCGCCGCTGCGCCCCGATGCGCCATAGCCCACGCTGCGCGCTTCCAACAGGGCCACCTTGTAGCCCCGCTTGGCCAAATGCAGCGCCGCTGAGCTTCCCGCGATGCCGCCGCCGAGCACGCACACATCCGCGTCGATCTCGCCCCGCAGCGACGCTCGAGCGGAAGAGGGCTCGCCGATTGCATAGAAGGAACGCGCGGGGGGAGCGGATAGGCGCATGGTTTAGGTGAAAGTGTTTAAGATTTTATGGCTATTGACAGAATTGGGTGCCTATGAGCCTACAGAGGTTTTTAGTCAAAATGCAATATTGTCGCAATGCACAAAACGTGGCTAAGTGCTGGAATTGGCTAAATCTTAGCCGTTTTTGCGCAGTTGAGCGGGACGAGCCACCGGCGGTGTGGTGTAATAGCTGCGTTATCGAAGGTTAGTCGTCCATTCGGACGTTTAATATTTTAAACATGTCGCGCCTGCCGCTTATCGCAATTCCGGCTGATCGCCGTCTATATGGAAAGCACTATTTCCATATGGTCGGGGAAAAGTACATCGATGCCGTCGCCCGAGGCGCGAAGGCGGTACCGGTGCTCGTACCCGCTTTGGGGTCCGAAATCGATTTGCCATCCTTGTTGGATGCCTGTGACGGACTGCTGCTGACCGGCAGTGCGTCGAATGTTGAACCTCAACACTACGGAGGACCGGCGAGTGAGCCGGGAACGCTACATGATTCAAATCGGGT
>JAQGOD010000136.1 GCA_028293775.1 Gammaproteobacteria bacterium | reverse complement strand
AGCGTCGGCGGAAGGCGCCTTACCCTTCTTGATGTCCTTGAGATAAACAACCACGTTGCTCAAGCCTCCGTTGCTACCGACGATGTACGTTGGATCTGCAATCGATGTCCCGCAATAATCCTGGTTTTTAGTGATCTTGACGGCGCCGGCCGATGGAGTGTTTCCCGAAAGCGTGATGTAGCCATCGATCGAGCCACCATTTGTTACCGTGACTACCTCATAGGACGCCTCGGCAGGTCGGGTCGAAAAAAAACTGCCAAGCCCAATCACCGCCGCAGCGCTCCATATAAACTGCGCGCGACCAAAGGGACTCGAAACTGCATCAGCTGCACTGTTCATGTGTGGATCCTAAAATTCGTGGGATTACCTGACAGACAGATCGTGTCAGCGCCTCATGGATGGGTATCCATCGATGCTCAATTTATACGGTGCAAATGGCGCAGATTTGCCGCCATGTGGCACGCGTTGACACAGGCTGACAAGAAGCGTCTTCAGTGGTCGCGCGATGGCGACAGTTTGGCTGGCGTTGTAGGCGTCTCGCTGACTCGGACGCTATCGCTCTATCGGCAAGCTCACCGATACGCGTAAGCCACCCTCCTTCCGGTTACTTACGGTTACGTCTCCCCCATGATCAAGAATCAGCGAACGGACCGTGGCCAGGCCCAGCCCAATGCCCCCGGTATCGCGATTACGCGAGCTTTCGACCCGAAAGAATGGATGGAAGACAAGTTGCTGAAGTTCGGGCGCAATTCCCGGCCCGTCATCGTCGATCTCCAACATGCAGCGCCGCGAATCGGCGTGTAGTTTCAGCCGGGCGCGCTCACCATACTTCACGGCGTTGTCCACCAGATTTACAACAACCCGCTTCAAGGACAGCGGGTCGCCCACCAGCGTCATCGACTCTCCCTCCTGGAGTGTCACGTCATGCCCAAGGTCCGTCTGATTATCGACGACGCTCTCGACCAGCAGACGGAAATCAAGTCGCTCATGCCTCGCAGACAGCGTTCGGTCGCGGATAAAATCCAGTGCCGCCGATATCATCGTTTTCATTTCTTGAATGTCCGCAAACACCTTGTCTCTGAGGTTCGGCGGCAGATCTTCGAGACGAAATGCCAATCGGGTCAGCTGAGTGCGTAAATCGTGAGCGATCGCACCAACCATCAATGTGCGCTCTTGTAATAGCCGATTGAGCCGTGCCTGCATGGCATTAAACGAGTCAACCGCATCCCGCATTTCGGCGGGGCCGGACCGCGGCAGGGGCGGTGCGCTGGGATCTTTCCCAAGGCGCTTGGCCGCATCGGAAAATCCGCGAATCGGCGCCGATAAAGCCCTCGCGAAAAGCCAAGTCATGGGCAACAACACCAGCAACCCCAACGCAAAGAGTAGGATAACTTGACGTTGCAACGCCGTTGGAAACCTCTTCACTCGGTCCTCGGCGATGAGCCATTCCTCATCCGAGAGGCGCCGCGCGGCGACAAATCCGGACAGCAACGAAACATCCCACGCCTCTGTGTTATCAGTGGACTCAACGAGCGAGTTGGGGCGTACATAGATTTGTACCGACTCGAGCGGTACGGACAAGACACTTGCCAAACGGCCGCGCAGTACGTGCGAGACACCCAAATCCACGGATTTCGGCGCGTACGGCGCGATCCTGGAGCGATGCACATACAGCCGATCGGGAGGCGTCTCGACCACGTTTTGCAATGCATCGCCCGTGCTGGCGCTCGAGGCAGAAGCGTTGCTTGGATTCGGCCGCAAGTCTGATACAGACGCGGGAGCTTTTTCCCTCAATTTTGATGCTATCTGGGATAAGCGAACAGGCGGGTCGCGCAGTGGCGGGCCTTTGACCTCAAGAGTTATTTCGATTGCTTCGGTAGCCGCGAATGCAATGGCCATGAACAGAAATGTGCGGCCGAAGATAGATAGCTGTTGCATCGAGGGAAAGGCCCAGTTCAAATTCGCGTGACCTTCGGCAATAGCATGTAGCCCTCATTGCGTACCGTGCGTATCAGCTCGACGTCGCTGCGATTGTTGAGCTTTCGGCGAAGCCGGCTAATTTGACTGTCAATGGCGCGATCAAATACCTCTATGTTTCGCCCATGAGCAAGTTCAAGAAGTCGGTCGCGACTAAGTACACGTTGCGGGTGCTCGACAAGGCTGCGCAGCAACGAGAACTCTCCATCAGACAGCTCAATTAAAATACCCGAAGGATCCCGCAGATCGTGACGGGTCAAATCCAAACGCCAACCCATGAACTCATATAAGTCGGACCTTTCGGGATGCAAGGCGCGTACGGCACTGTGCCGGCGAAGTACGGCTCGAACGCGCGCTAGAAGCTCGCGAGGATTACAAGGTTTCGGTAGGTAATCGTCCGCGCCGACTTCGAGACCGATGATGCGATCGGTGTCGCTGCCAAGTGCGCTGAGCATGATGATCGCCGGTCCACCCTGCGCGGACAGATGCCGCGCTGCACTCAGCCCGTCCTCGCCGGGCATCATCACGTCCATGATCACAAGATCTGGTTGCTGTTCGTCAATGGCAAGCCGCATGGCTTTTGCGCTCTCGACGGCGGTAACGATGAATCCATGCGCGCCTAAAAAATCGGCGATCAGATTGCGCAAGTCCGGATCGTCATCGACGATCAGGATTCGCGCGGCTATCGCCATGTCGGTGGGGTCGGGCACTTAGTCCTAACATACCAAAAAATGCGATAGTTGTTTTGCATCACCAAGTCGACTTCAGGAACCGCATGGTATCGGCGCAACCGCTGCGCCAAGTTGCTGCGATGATGCAATGGGCCGCGACGCCCATAATTCAGCCCACGTGAGAGGCCGCCATTTCAATTGAAATGCCGGGACCGCTCGCGGAAATACCGGCGCCATGCCCGTTCGGGAAAGTCTCATCCATCGATCACAGAGGCGCACCACAGGAGTCACATTCATGGCATCCATGACATCGAGACGCGATTTTCTTGGCGCCGCGGCGGCAGGGTCCACCGTGGCGGCCGGCGCTTTAATTGCAAGCCGGTCCCTTTTCGCAGCGCCTGCGGCCGGCGAGCAAAGTGGAGCAGGAGAGAGGAGCGGGCACTACGTTCCCCCGATCAAGTTTGGTCTGGGTGGTGTAACGCTGGGAAACGAGTTCGAAGTAATCACCGACGAGGAAGGGTATAAGACGCTGGATGCGGCCTGGAGCGCGGGCGTGCGCTACTACGACGTGTCACCCTGGTACGGGCTCGGACTCGCCGAACGACGTTTCGGGAATTACCTGCACAACAAGAATCGGGACGAATACATTATTTCGTCGAAGGTGGGCAAGCTGCTGAAGGCTTCCCGACAAAACAACGGCAAGTCGAACTTTCCCTTCTCGCCCTCTCCCAACAACGTCGTATTCGACTACACGGCTGACGGCGTGCGCCGCTCCGTTGAGGACAGTTTGCAGCGCCTCGGCCTCAGCGATCTCGATATCGTGTTTGTGCATGACATCTCATCGGACAACAAGCTGCTGCCGACGCCGTGGCAGCAACAGTTCGAAATCGCGCTTCGGGGCGCATTTCCGGCCCTGGCCCGCATGAAAGAGGAGGGAATCATCAAGGGCTGGGGCATCGGCGTGAACACCCCCGAGCCCATCCTCAGGGTCATGCAGGAAGCGGACCCGGACGTGTGCCTACTTGCATCTCAGTACTCGCTGATCGATCACGCGAATGCCCTAAACAACCTCTTTCCCGTTGCACGGCGGCGCAATGTCAAGTTCGTGGTCGGCTCGTCCCTAAACGCCGGAT
>JAQGOD010000133.1 GCA_028293775.1 Gammaproteobacteria bacterium | reverse complement strand
TTCATGTAAGCTCCTCCACCATCGCGTTAACTTTACTCAGCGCCACCGCAATCATCGCGGAGCGTTTACCCCTTCGAACATCGAAAACAATCTCGCGAGCGCCGACGCGCTCGCCAATGCTTGTGTTTTTCCCGCCCGTGCTGGATGACTCTTCCCGCCAATCCTTAGTTTTCATCCCGATCTAGAATCTCTCGCGAGTTTGTTGCTTGCGAGAATGCCCTAACGTCGCAAGATAATTTTGGAGAGAACGCTGCATAGGGCGAGTAGGAACTACCGTAGCCGTCGCGAGTGACCCGCATATGTTGAATCGGCGCGGCAAGGGTTGGCAGGCGCAACGGGCGATTTCAGTGCACAGTGTCGCTGGGCGCTTCATCGCATTGTCTGAGGCGTAATTTCCCCCGGAAACGTTAACTCGCGCGCGCTTTTGATTTCAATTTCTGATAAACGCGCAGCACACTCGGCACATAGTTCAAAGTCTCGCGATACGGTGGAATGTGCCGACCGTAGTGCTCCACCGCTTCCTCGCCTGCGTTGTAGGCGGCGAGCGCGAGCTCGACATTGCTCCCAAAACGCGCGATCAAGTCGCTCAAGTAGCGTGCACCCGCGCGTATGTTTTGTTCGGGGTCGTAAATATCGGTGACCCCGTAGCGGCGCGCCGTCTCCGGCCGCAACTGCATGAGGCCGACCGCGCCCTTCTTCGAGACCGCGCGCGGATTGAAGCCCGATTCCACCACGATCACTGCACTTACCAAGGCCGGTTGAATGGTCGCCGCCAGGGCCGCACCCCGAATCATGCCGTCGTACTGCGAGGAACGCGCCAACCAATCGACCGAGTGCGCTTTCGGCGCAGATGCTTCCGTGGGCTCATCGGAAGCGATGAGCAATTGATAGCGCGCATCGGAGGGCACATTGCTGAAATGCGTGACGCCGCTTGCATCCGTGAAGGCGTAGACATCGGCTCGAGCCCAGCGTGGCGCGGCCAATCCTAGCGCAGCGATAACAGCCGATATCAACAAAGCGTGATGCCAAGTAGGCATACGATGACTGTATCCCTACCGGGCCGCACTACCTAGGTAGGAGAACACCGTAGGGATAAAACCCACGGCGCAATGTCGACATTTATCGGGCGACCAACGGGGCCGGTGGCGCGCTCCATTTTTTCTGCTCCGCCACAAGCTCGTCGGCTCGCGCGAAACCGTCAAAGCGCACCCAGGGTGCACCCGGTGCGCCGCGCAACAACGTGATCGGCACGTGGCTCATTTTGTCGCCGCGGTAGGCGTTGAATGCGCGCTGCACCGCCGTGACGGCTGCCAAGGAGCCGGAGTAATGATTCCAATTCTTGAGCGCGTGAAACTGCGCCGCATACTTGCGCAAGCGCGCCGGCGTATCCTGTTCGGGATCAATCGAGATCGAAACCAGGTGCACCAAGGCTTTATCGGGGCCCAGTTCGTCTTGGAATTGCTCGAACACTTGGCTACTCATCGGGCAGATCGTGGTGCAGCTGGTGTAAACAAAATTCAATACCACCGGTCGACCATCATTCAACTCGGCACGAAGTTTTACCTGCGTGCCATCGTCGCGCACCAGCGTAACATTCGGGATGTCGTACTCAGCTTCAGACCGGTGAGTATCGGAACCCTCGGGTGCCGCCTGCGGAGTAAGGCCGACATGCGATTGCGCAACCGCGCCGAATGCGGTCGCGACGGCGGCAATGACCCAGGTGCGTGCGTTCATGGGCCCGATTATCATGCGGCGACGTCGAGACGGACATGGGTAGAATACCCTAGGCGCTCAGGCGTAGCTGCGGCTCACGAACCAAAACACCCCGAGGCCTACGAGAAACGCCGAGGCCGTATCGACGAGGATGGGCCGCGGCAGCGCCAGCCTATATTTTCGTAGCGCCACGACGAGTAGCGTCGCGCCGCCGACCAGCGCCAACTGACCGATCTCCACGCCGAGATTGAACCCAACCAAAAGTTCTGCCAACCTGCCCGGCGGCAGCTGCAACTCGAGCAGGTCCGCCGCGAAACCGAAGCCGTGAATCAATCCAAAGACCAGGGTAATCAAGATACGGACGCGGCCGGCGTCGCGCAAATTGCCGGAAAGCATCAGGTAGTTGGCCGTGAACAGTCCGGCCCCGAGCAGCAGCAGTGGAGGCAGACCTCCAATCCCAAACCAGCTGAATAGGGCCATCAATGCTATCAGTCCGCCCATCCCCCAGGCTATTGGGACAGGCTTCCGTGTCTGCACGACAACATTTTCGGCGCCGATCAGGGCGATCGTCAGCGCGACCAGAGCATCGATGTATTCGGCGTGCGGCCGCAGGACACCGGTCACTGCGAGTGCCAACGTTAAGCTATGACCCAGGGTGAAACCGGTCACCACGAAAATCAGGTCGCGCAATCGACGCGAAATCAACACCAAGCCCAAGAGAAAGGACATGTGATCGACGCCGGTAAATATGTGCATCATCCCCATGCGAATGAACTCGAAAAAACGCGCACTCTTCAGGCGGCCGTTCGCACCCCCGGTGACATCCACCGTTTGATGTTCCTTGGTTATCAATTGTTCGGTGAATTCTCCCGACGCGACGTTTTGCACTTGCGCGAAGTTAGTGTGGCTGGACACCAAATCAAAGAAGGCCGCGGAATGGATTTGTAAATTATTGGGTATCGCACACTTGAAGGTGAAATCGAATTTCCGGTATCCGCTCACCGCGGAAAGCGTCTCGATCGGCGGAACGAGAGCACAGCGCCGATTCCCCGCAATCGGGTATACGCGTGCCGTCAGATAAGCCTTCAACGCATCGTCGGTAGGCGACTTGGCATCGATTGCCAGGCGGTCGGCCTCGATCACCGGGATAGTCATGACCAGATCGACGCCCTGGCCGTTGATCTCCCACACGGAATGCGATTGACTACGCGTGTGCGCGTCGGCAGCACCGACGGTAAGCAAGATCGCGCCCAATGCCCACCACCGCATCAGCGCATATCATCGGCGATTTGGATGTTCGCGCGCTTGCGTAGGAAAGTCTCGTCGCCGGCCTTCAGGCGCCTGATTGAGTCGTTCCGATAGTCGTTCAAAACCTGATCGCGCGCCGTGACGAAATCGAACGGTACCGGAATCGAATTTTTCAACATGTACAACACGTGCAGACCATCGGGCATTTCGATCGGCGCCGAGATCGCGCCTGCCGGCAAGGCCTGCGCCGCGGCGAAAAGTCGCTCTCCCAAGTGAATCTTGGCCGCAAAATAGAACACGTCTTCGCCGCCGTTGCCGGATTCTTTGGCATGTAGCTGTGAAAGGAGCGGCGGGCTGGGCGCCTGAGTTTTTAGTCTTTCCACAGCCTGAACCGCCGCGCTGCGCTCGTTCGCGGGAAACACCAGATCGTGCAGGGACATCAGCCCTTCGCTCACATAGCGCTCTCGGTGCGCAGCATAATAGAGGCTCAGCGCGGCCTCTGTCGGTTGATCGGTAATGGCATCGGCGGCGATTTCCAGCTCGACTGCATTGACGAGCGCGGCCCGCACGTCGGGGTCCGTCGATGCCAGATCCAATTCTTTGCCTCGCTGCACGAACAGTTCCTCCCGAATCATGTCATCGAGAGTCTTTTGACGCTCCGCGGCCGTGGCGTGCTGCAGATCGACGCCGTAAAGCGTCTGTAGCTGCGCGAGATAGTCGCTGCGCGAAATCGGCTGCTGATTGACCAGCGCGACATCCTCCGCCGGCACCATTAAGGTCGACGTGCCGCGCGCCGTGAACAGCGCATATCCCGCCAAACCCAAACCGATCAATGCGCCCAAACCTGAAAGAAAAAATGACCGCCCGAGGCGGACTTGCGTGTAGTCGCGCCACCTGCCGGATTGGCGGCTACTTGCCATCGTTTACTTGGTCGCGATCGGGCGGATGGGAAAGCGGGTGGGAAAGCGAATAAACGTAAATGGCGATTTCGCGGATTGCGGCGGGCGGGAGTCGCTTAATCCATGCGGGGCACATGCCCTGCCTGCCGTACGCGATGGACATGAACAGCGCCTGGCGGCTGCCGTCGCCATACAGGGTGATCCGGTCGATCAGGTTCGGTGCGCCAATTGCCGTATCGCCCTTGGCATCGGGCGAATGGCAGTCATAACAGGCGCCGCGGTCGCTGTAGATCCGCGCCCCGCGCAGCGCGGCAGCAGCATCGGCGTCTCGTCCCTGTTCGTGCCATAGAAACTCCACGACATCGCGAATTTCAGCCGGGGCCAGCGGCGGGATTCGGTTGTCGCCGCTGCTCGGGACCGCCTTGGCGTACGACGGCATAATGGCGAAGTTCCACGCCTTGGGATGGTGGGAACGTATCCCGAAGTTGATGATCCGTTCGATGTCGGCGACGAGTCCGCTGCCGTAGATCCAATCCTCGTCGCTTAAGTTCGGCACGCCTCGCGCAGAATCGCCTTGACCCTGGAGGCCGTGGCAGCCCGCGCAATGCGATTCGAACAAGGATTTCCCTTTGGGGTGCGCGAATCTCAGCAGCACCGTGTCGGTGGGCAAAACGCTCGGATCGGCGCGCAGCAGCCGTGCCTCCAGGTGTGCGCGATGCGCGATAAAGGCGACAACGACAACGGCTGCTACGACTAAGACACTGACGCGCATTCGGCATTGTACTGCCCCGCCCACCCCCGATCTCACCCGCCGTCGGGCACGAACCCTACGCTGGAAACGGCAAATGCTGCGCACGCCTCATCCTTGTCCGGATGGTCGCCGCTGATACCCATTGCCCCCAGCAAATTCCCGTCGCCGTCTCGAATCAGTACCCCGCCCGGCACGGGCGCCATGCGCCCTTGAGAGATGCCTGTCAGCGCCACGAAGAAGGCCGGCGCGGCGGCAGCGCGGTCAGCCAGCGTGCGCCCACCCAAGCCCATACCCAATGCACCCCAGGCTTTGGCATGACAAATTTGCGGGCGAAGGATGCCGCTGCCATCCTGGCGCTTCAGCACCAGCGGATTTCCACCGGCGTCAAGCACGGTGATGGTGAGTGGCTTGCAGTTGAGCTCGCGCGCCTTTTCAATGACGAGGTCGACCATTTTGGAGGCGTCGTTCAGCGATAGTAGTTGCATAGTGTTCGGTTCACCCGCGGGTTGGAAACTCGTTCAACCCCATCACGGGGAGAACGTAACGCCCCATTATCAATATGGCAGCGGAGGCGCCGAGGGAAACGACGCCCGCGATAATAAAGAGCGTCGGCGTGGTCACTCCTTGGGCAATGAGAATGCCGCCGACCACCGGACCGCAAATCGCTCCGGTGCGGCCGACGCCCATCGACCAGCCGACTCCGGTCGCGCGCAAAGACGTATCGTAGAACGTTGCACAAAGAGCGACCGTGCACATTTGCGCGCCGATGCTGAAGAAACCCGCCGCCAAACATGTCAGCAACAGCAAGGCCTTCGATTGCCCGGCCGCGCCCATCAGCGCGATGGCCCCGGCACCGATGGCATAGCCGATTCCGACGGGAACGGCCGGACTGTATCGATCCGCGAGACGACCTATGACCAAGCAGCCGCCGATTGCGCCGAAATTCAAAGCGGCAACACCGAGAACGGCGGTCTTGATGCCGAGCCCAGCCTGGCTCGCAAGAATGGGCAACCAGTTCACGAGGAAGTAAGTCAGCAACAGGCTGCACCAAAGTGCCGTCGAGAGCAGCATGGTGCCGAGGGCTCGGCCGTGTGTGAACAAACGTATCAGCGGAGCGCGGGTGACCTGCGAGACGGCAGCCGCAGCAGCAGCTGCGCCGGCATCGGCACTGCGCTGCCTTACAAGCAGGAACCGCGCCGATTCCGGAACGATGACCCAAATCAGCGGCAGAAGCAGCAGAGGAATCGCAGCGCCCACGTAGAAGAGGCTTGCCCAACCAAATTTAGAGATCAGGCTTGCGGCGACTACTCCACCGATGACGGCGCCCAAGGGGAAGCCGCAGAACATCAGCGCAACACTCGTGGCGCGCGACTCGCTAGGCGAATATTCAGAAGTGATCGAAATAATGCCCGGAAGCACTCCACCTAGACCTAGACCGGTAAGAAACCGGATGATGACCAGCTGTTCGATGGATCTCGTGAATGGCGTCATCAGAGTGATGAGGCCGAAGGCAAACACCGCAATCATCAAAACGGGTTTGCGGCCGAAACGGTCAGCCGCAATCCCAAAGGTCACGGCGCCGATAAAACTGCCGAAAAGCCCGGCGCCGAAAACGAGGCCGAACGACGGCGCGGCGACCCGCCAAGCCGCCACAATCGCCGGTGCAACGAGCGCTATGGCTTGCGTATCGAACCCATCGATCATCGCCACCAACGCGCACATCGCGATGATGACCCGATGGCGGTCCGGATGCGATGCCACGGCTGCGATCAATGTGCGGCGCTATGCGTAAGGGATCCGTCGGCGTTTCGACGCCACTCCTTGAAGTAATCCCACTGAAGCTGGGCCTCTCGGGGTTCGGACGCATGCGACATGTCGGTGATCCAGACTAGATTCAAAAGATTCAGCGGCGTGGTATCGGCGCTGAAGTATTGGTAAATCTGAATGCGTCCTTCGGGGTAGCGGTGATCGATGCCGCTGCGCACGAGCTTCCCGCCCGGGACCAGGATTTCGGCGGACTCCTCGTAGGCACTATTGAACGGTGCCGTTTTATCCGGGGTGGAGATGTGCTCGTAAGCCTTGGCGTAGTCGAGTTGGTCTCGGATTACACCCTGCGCAGGAATTTTCCCGTCCAACGTGGCTGTCGCATCGGCGGCGCCGGCGACATACATGATCGGCATCCGATAGTCCTGTTTGGCCTTCTTTTCGTCAGCCAACGCCGTGATGTCCTTCGCCAAAGTACCGCCGGCATTGTTCGGCGAGATGGCGGCAAACAGCTCGGGATGAATGATCCCCATCATGTTCGCCATCGCCGAACCAATCGAGAAGCCCTGCAAGTAAATACGGCTCCGATCTGCGCCGTAGCTGGTCGCCACGTCATTCACGATCCGCTGTATGAATTTGTCGTCCGAGCCATTGGGTATCCATGCCCAGAGGTTGCCCCGCCCTTGAGGGTAGACTGTGATGAAGCCTGCCTTTTCGCCGACCTCATGCATCTTCACCTGGCTCAAATACATCCACGCCGTCTGCCCTCCTCCATGAAGTGAAATGACTACCGGCAGAGATTTCCCTCCGTGGTATGTCGAAGGCAACTTGACATAGTAGGTGCGCGGTTGTCCCTCGATATCGACCGTGCGCAGCTCAAACGTTTTGTTCACCTCGGCTTCGCTCAGCATGGTGCCGAGATCACCGTTGGGTGATGAAGTCCAGCGAGCGACATGCGCGAAGAATTCGCCCCAGATAGCCGATACCAGCGCTTCGTCGTACTTGGCGGAAGCCGGCAATACCGTCGTGCGAACTTGTTGGCTCTCGTTGGCATGATTGGAGTACACGGCTGTTTGGAAAGTCCCGAAAGTGCTGTCCGCAGCGGAATTCGCCACTGCATCGGCACGTTTCCAATATTCCGCCTGTTTGGTCTGCGCAGCATTGGGCGTGCCGGTGGTAAAGAGCCAGGCCGCAACCGGTACCTGCTTCTTGAGCTGCTTCGAGATCGGGGGAGCCACCTTCCCGCGCATGTATTGAAAATAATTCTCGGCCGGCTCGTCGCCCTTGGCATAAGCGCCGTTGAACACAGCGCCGTTTGAGGTTGCGATGGCCGCGATCTTCCCCGGATGATTGATCGCGAATTCCTGCGCCACGGCAGCGCCGGCTCCGGCGCCGCTGAGATAATAAAACGTCTCTGAGGCCATCAGCCGCGGCGCTCCACCGGCCGGGGCGCCATCGCCGCCGCGCGCTCTCTGACCCCCCGCCGGCGCCGC
>JAQGOD010000365.1 GCA_028293775.1 Gammaproteobacteria bacterium | reverse complement strand
TTCGCAAGGAACTGCGCGAAACCGAGCGCGGCTTGGATGTGGATATCAATCGACTGGGTTCCCGATTGAAGGTCATGACCATCGCAGTGCCGCCGCTGCTGGTCGCCATGGCCGGGGTACTCATCCTGTCCATGCGTCGCCGTCGCCGCACGATTTCGAGGCCCACCGCCACCTTGGGCCCGACATGAGCCGGCAACGACTAATCACATTGGGCATCGCGGCGTTTCTCGCGATAGCCGGAGCCTTGTACTTGAGCACGCAGCGCAACTTGCCGCGCGATCCCCATGGATCGAGCTTGCTGCCCTCGCTGGCCGCAGAGCTCAACACGGTGACCTCCTTGAGCGTGAGTAAGGGCGGTACGAGCCCCACGGTCACGGTTCACAAGCAAGGGGAGCAATGGAGCGTCGCGGAACGCGCGGACTATCCGGCGGATCCCCTCAAGCTGCGCAAATTGTTGCTGGCACTGAGCGATGCCAAGATCCGTGAGGAAAAGACCTCGAATCCTGCCAGCTATTCGATCATCGGTGTCGAGGACCCGCGGAAGCCAGGCGCCTCGGGTGCGCAGATAGAATTGATCGCGCAAGACGGGAAGCATGATTTGATCATAGGTAAATCCGTGGGCAACGGTAACTTCGTCCGGCGCGGGGGTGAAAGCACCAGCTACGTGATTGAACCGGCCATATCTTTGGAAGCTGAGCCGCGTTTCTGGATCGATACCAAGCTGCTTGATGTGCCGGCAGACAAAATTCAAAGCATCGAAAGCAAACCCGCATCGGGGCCTGGATATGTCTTGCACCGAACTCCCGCCGACGCTCCGGCACCGGCACCCGCACCCGCACCCTCCGCCAAGTTCGTGCTGGATGCAGTGCCCGCTGGGCGTCAAGCTGCCGATCAGCAAACATTGGCGCCTTCTGCCACGCTGCTGAGCAATCTGGCGATAGATGATGTATCGCCTGCCGGCGACATCGATTTCAGCAAGCCAGACACAGTGACCATTACAGGATCCGACGGGAGCGTCATCACCTTGACCGGTGTGGTGGTCGGCGGCAAGCACTGGATTCAGGTATCGGCGCCCAAGGATGCCTCATTGAGCGCGAAGACCAGCGGGCGCGCATTTGAGATTGCCAGCTATCGCTACGATAGCCTTTTCAAACCATTGGAACAGTTGTTGGTGCCCAAGGAGGCCCGGCCTAGTCCGAAAAAATCCGCGGCCGCGCCGCAGCCGTGATCGGCGGCAGCAGCGCCGGCTTTGGACGGCGGTTGGCTGCGCTGATCTACGATGCTCTGCTTTTGGCAGCGCTGCTCATGGTATTCACCGGCGTGGCGCTTTTCTTCACGCATGGCGCTGCGGTGGTACCGGCCACGGCCGGCACGTGGGTCTACGTTTATCGCGCCGGACTGATTCTGGTGATTGCCGCCTACTATGTGATCAATTGGCTGCGCAGCGGCCAAACTTTGGGCATGCGGGCGTGGCGCCTGCGCACCGAGAGCGATGCCGGCAAGACCTTGACAGTGAAAGCGGCAGCATTGCGCGTGATCTTCGGCGCGCTCGCGTGGGCACCCGCCGCGTTGGGCGTGCTGTGGCTTTACCTGGATCCCGAGCATCTGGCGCTGCACGACCGGCTGTCGCGGACGCGGGTTGTGCGCTTAGCGAGTTCTTGAGATCGCGACCAGCGTCAAGAATCCGATCACGGCCGTCGGTAGCCAGCCCGCGAGCGCGGGGTTGACGTTGAAGAGCTGCCCGCCATTCTCGACCACGCGCTCGATGAGAAAGAACACCACACCGAGCAGTACGCCGATCACGGTGCGGGTCCCGGCCCCAGTCGTACGGAGCGGTCCGAATACGAAGGGCAACGCCAGCAATGTCACCACGACCACGGCAAAGAGCCGCGCGATACGCGACCAGTACCCAATTTGATACAACCTGGAATCCAGGTTGTTGCGGCGCAAATGATCGATGTAGGAAGCGAGGCCATGCAGCGTCAGCATTCCCGGCTCGGTGGCGGCGAGACCTAAGAACTCGGGATTCACGGTCGAGCGCAGCGAGAGTTCGTTGACGGTTTCGCCTTCGATCTTGTCCTTCTCGAATCGAGATGTCGCGACATTGTGTAAACTCCAGCGGCCCGGGTCAGCAACCGAAATCCTGGCGGCCCGCTGAATCGAGCGTAGCCGCGTGGGACCGTCGAGCTCGAACACCGACACCCCGCCGAATGCTCGATCCACCTCGCCGGTTTGCACGCGCAGGATCCGATTGCCGTCCTTGACCCACGCGCTGCTGGTACCCGCGAAACTCACGTCCGCCAATTTGAGCGTGGTTTTTTCGCGCTTCGCGAATTGCGCCATTGAGGGTGCGGCGTATTCGCCGATGCCGAACATGATCACCGCCAAGCTAATACCGGCCAATCCGACCGGCCAGGCGATGCGCCAAACGGAGACGCCCGACGCTCTTGTCACCACCAGTTCGCTGCCCGAGGCCAGGTGGCCAAGACCCATCAATGCGCCGATCAGCGCGCCTATCGGCAGCAGCTCGAATGCCTGCTGCGGCGAATTGAGCAGCGTGAATAAAAAGGCATCGGCCGCGCTGTAGCTGCCCACACCGATATCGCCTTGCTGGCTGATGAATGTCACCAGCGCAGCCTATGCCAGCAACACAGCCATCGCCATTGCCGTATAGAGCAGCACCGTCCGGTAGAGATAGCGGTCGTGAATGTTCACGCCTGTCGAGCTTCCCGCATGACCAGATAGAGAC